>CAYJHM010000027.1:0-10872 GCA_964369935.1 uncultured Rikenellaceae bacterium | reverse complement strand
CAATCCACAAAGGACAAAAAACATAATACCAATAGGCACATTTGCCATTGCAAACGATAAATCTTTAGTGAACACTGGCATACTAACATTTGTAGTATCTGATAGCATGATAGCCAAAAGTATAAAGATAAATCCAGTAATCGCTGTTACACTTAACATGCTTCTTGCTGATACTTTTGCAGCTATTGACATACCTAAAAGTCGCCCTACAAGCATCAAAAACCAATAGGTGCCGGCAACTGTTCCAGCTATGGTTGTGTCCATGCCTAGCCCTCCCTCAGCAGGCGAACCTGCTAGATATAGGTTAGCTATGTTAGGTATCCCAACCTCAACTCCAACATAGATAAAGATAGCTACTGCCCCTAGCTTAAAGTGACGAAACGATAGAGCGTTGTGTTTATCATTAGCATCTTTTTTTACACTATTAAGACGTGGCTCGGGGATAGTTACCAAGCGCAATACGATATATGTTAGAACAAAGGTTACTATCACCACATAGAAGATGGGATTAGCTACAGATATCATCTTATCTCCAATCACACCCGCTATTAGATATCCGCCCAAAACTGGAGCAAGCGTTGCAGCTATCGAGTTACAAGTTCCACCAATAAGAAGAAGTTGATTTCCCTTAGTTCCACCGCCTCCTAAGATATTAAGCATAGGATTAACAACCGTGTTTAGCATACACATAGAGACGCCACTAACAAATGCCCCTATTAGATATAGCACAAAGACTCCAATAGAGTTGCTCACTATCATACCAGCACAATACATAATAACAACTCCTGTAATACCTACAATTATGGCTGTTAGTGCGCTACGTTTATACCCAATCCTTTGAAGAAGCAATCCTGCTGGTATGCCCATAAATGCATAGGCAAGGAAGTTAGCAAAGTTGGGCAACTGCGAACCCCAATTGCCAAGTGCAAACTGCTCTTTAACAATCAACCCAAGTGGGTTCTGTAGTCCTGTGGCAAATGCTATCATAAAAAAGAGAGCATTCATCATTATTATAGGTAGTAAATAGTTCTTCTTTTCCATATGTTATATTATAATTTAAATTTAAGGTTAATTGATTGTGTAAACTCGTACATAGTCAATCTCCATTGTTACATCAAATATTGTATTGTCAACTCCCTTCTGACCACCCCACATACCACCAATAGCTAGGTTAAGTAGAATAAAGTGAGGCTTATCGAATGGCCAATTATCTGTTGTCTTAACCGTTGGTGCCGTTGCAGTGTAAAATACATTCTCTGGATTATCAATATAGAATCGGATAAATTTTTCATCCCACAAAACACCATATATGTTCCACTCCTCAACACTAGAGATTGTTGTCTTGCCAGAGAGTTGAGTCCCTATTGAGTGATTATTTGCCGTAGAGTGCAATGAACCATGAACAACATTAGGATCAAACCCTACATGTTCCATTATATCTATTTCGCCACAATTTGGCCACGAACCACCCTCAGCGATAGAGTTGCCAAGCATCCAGAATGCAGGCCATGTTCCCACACCTTGTGGCAGTTTCATGCGAGCCTCTATGCGGCCATAAGTGAAACTCTTTTTACCGTATGTAGTCATACGTGCCGAAGTGTAGCTTCCGAACTCCTTATTCTCGTTCATCTTTTTAGCTACAATCTTAAGTGTACCATCCGACACAGTGTGATTCCCAGTTTTTTTGTAATCTTGAAGCTCATTATTAGCTATATAACCCTCTTCAAGGTTCCACACACTCTCATCTAATTTGTCTCCTTCAAACTCCTCGCTCCATATAAGGGTATATTTCTCGTTGTTGTCAGATGGTAAATCTGATGTAACAGGTGTCTTATTCACTTTCGGTGTACAACCTAATAATGTAAATGCGCACACAACTGCTATAACTCTCTTTAACATAACTTTTTATTAAATAATAAGTATCTCTAGAGATCATATACGACCTCTAGAGGCACTAGATATAAATTTACTCACCCGAAACAAACTGATATCTCCAGTTGATGCCAGGGCCAACTGCTATAAACACGATTAAATTATCCTCAAGGGTTGAAATCTTGAACTTAGGCTCTTCATACATTGCATTATATGCTAGGTAACCCATAAAAGTTTTAGCTTTAAGTACAACGTAAGAGTCGTTCCCCTCTTGAACCACCTCCCAAGTAGAGGTCTGCTCTGTTGCTGGAACATCGTAATCGATTTTCTCTGTAATAAGATAACTTACAAATTCAGGCAGGGTGACACCTGCATTTACCAATAAATTTGCATCTGCTCCAGGGTTATATGTGTAAGTTCCATCTCTATGGAATGTAAATCTATCATCATACATACCCGTGGCAGCCTTATCATTTGCAGTGGCGGTGTACCAACCAATACCCTCTGGATTATCGCTAGGACCACAACCCAAATGACCATAAGTCTCATTATCCCATCTCCATGTCTTGCTCGCATCCTCACCACATAGGGCTTTAACTAAAGCCTCGTCTACATAAGTCTTATCCATTGTAAAGGTGAAGGTTTTAGCCTCTGCGCTTATTCCATTGTAATCCATCATCTTTAATTCAACACTATACTCTCCTTTTTTAGCGTATAACATGGTGAAATTTGTTGATGTAGAGGTCTTATCCTCACCAAAATTCCATAGAGGTTGTGAGTTGGTGTTGTTATAGGTAAATGTTACCATATTTGTCGCCTGATCAACTGTTACCGTTGCATCAACTGTGCTTATATCTGGAAGTGCACCTAATTCTTTCGGGTTGGTGAAATCCGAACCGCACCCTATCAATGTAAACATAGCTAATGATAGCAGTACATATTTTAATGATTTTATCTTAAACATAATCAATAGTTTTTAAAAGTGATTATTAATATGGATTTTGTATAAGTGTTCCTTCTGCCTTATCAATTTCCGATGATGGGATTGGTAGGTGCTTTTTCGAATCAGTATATCCACGAGCTCCTAAAACTGAGACTGCTTTACCACTACGAACAAGATCCCAGAAGCGTTTACCCTCGCCATAAAGCTCTAAACGACGCTCTGCAAGGATATTATCCACCGTTGCAGTTACCTCCTTAGTTCCTAGTGCATCAGGAGTGGTGTTAAATGCACGAGCTCGTACCATATTAAGGTAACTTTGAGCTGTTGTATTGTCTCCTGTGCGAGCCGCAAGCTCTGCTCCGTTAAGAAGAGCCTCAGCATAACGATATACACGATAGTTATTACGGAAATTAAGATCTTTATCTCCTGTATTTTCCGAATTACCTCCAGCTCTAGCAAGATATTTCAATAAGAAGTAACCAGTATCTTGATATCTACCTTCATAGGTAACATCTGGATTTGCAGTCTTATATGCATCAAAATTAAGGATGCCACCATCACGGCGCTGGTCGCTAGATTGATAAATATTATAAAATTCTTCACGAACTGGGGCAAATCCCCAGCCTCCATCATACTCTGCACTTTCTTTAAGCGAATTTATACCAATAAGTTTAGGATAGACAGTTCCTCCAACAGCAAGAGGATTTTCCCAGGCACGTGATGAATTTTTATCTGAATAATTAATCTCCCAAATCGACTCGTCACACCATTCACCTTCATCTTCCCAAATTTCAGCGAAATCGGCGTGTAGATCATACTCATCTGAGTTAATAATAGATTTCATATCTGTTAATACTGAAGCGTAACGGCTATCATCATTTTGATACATAACCACCTCTGCCTTGAGCATCTGTGCCATACCTAGAGTCACACGTCCTTTTTCAGTCACATCTGCATTTACTATAAGTTGATTGCTAGTTATTGCCGCCTCAAGATCTTCAATAATCTTAATATATACATTATCTGCTGTCAACTGCTCAACCAAGTATGGTTCAGTAGTAGGGTTAATATTGTAGTATGGTATATTACCCCATAGCTTCCACAGCCAGCTATAGTAGTAGGCACGAAGAACACGGGCCTCTGCAATATATTGAGCCTTAACATTAGCATTAATAGCAGGTACGCCCTCTATCTTCTCAAGAACGATGTTAGAGCGATTTATTCCTGAATAGAATACTGTCCATAGAGCCCAACATACACTCTCACCAGTTGCATTAAAGTTAGACATATCATGCAGATGAGGGTTGTCTGTAGCCGAGCCACCTCCCACATTAATATCATCAGACATCACATCAGATACTAGTGTTAATGCGTTGAACTGCCCAAACGAGTATGCTGGCCATTGCAATGGGTCGTAAGCTGCAATAAGGGCATTAAATATTCTCTCCTCAGAGTCGTAGTAATCAGACTCTGTTAAGTTTGTTGTTGGATTGACAGTTAAAAAATCTTTGCCACAGCTTGTAGCAAGCAGAAGGCAAGATAGAACTGCACTTATAACTATTCTTTTCATATATTTATCTGTTTTTTTAATGTTTAGAATGTGAGATTAGCACCAATACTAAATATTCTAGCTTGAGGATATACCCCCTTATCAATACCTAAAGATGTTCCACCAGATGCTATCTCAGGATCAAAACCATGATACGATGTAAATGTGAATAGGTTTTCAGTTGCTACATATAGACGTAGGCTAGATATATAGGCTTTTCTTGATAGTCTAACAGGAAGAGTATAACCTAGTTGTACATTTTTAATTCTTAGATATGAGCCATCATATATATATAGGTCTGAAGATAACCAGTTACCATTTTCATCTGTCTCTGATAATCTAGGGAGATGATCAGAAGAGCCTTCTCCCACCCAACGGTTAAGCATATAACTTGGCATATTTATAGTGTAAAGATCCGTACGACGAGTTGCATCAAAAATATCAACACCTGTCACCCCTTGTAATAGTGCGCTGAAATCAAAGCCTCTCCACTGAATATTAAGTGTTGCTCCGAAGCTCCAATCTGGCATACCTTTACCTATCTTAGTGCGGTCATCATCATTTATCTGTCCATCACCACTAATATCTACAAAACGAACATCGCCTGGTTGTGCATTAGGTTGAATAAGCCCTCCAGCCTCATTTACATAGCTATTAACCTCATCCCAATTTTGAAAAATTCCATCCGTTTTACGTCCATAGAAGTATGGGAACGGCTCGCCATTCTCTCCACGAGTTATTGTTCCTATAGAGACAACATGGTCGTAGTTCTCCCAACCTTCGATGTTACCTAGCTCATCAAGTATATTGTATAGGTACGAACCATTAACACCTGCAGAGATAAATACATCTTTAACTTTAAATTTATAGTTTAAATCGAACTCAAAACCAGAGTTTGTCATAATACCAACGTTACCAACTGGAGGTGTGTCACCTACATAAGAAGGTAAAGGTATAGTCATTAGCATACCAGTTGTTGTCTTCTTATACCAATCGAATGTAGCATTAAGAGAGCCATTAAACAGTCCGAAGTCTGCTCCTATGTTAGTTTGTGTTGTCTCCTCCCAACGAAGTGATGGGTTAGGAAGTCCATTAGGCTTTGCTCCAACGTACACAGTTTCGCTATCACCTGCACCAAAGATATAGTTATTACCACTCACCATTGTTGTGGTGTAGCGGAATGACTCAATACGTTCATTACCATTCATTCCCCAGCTAACACGTAGTTTTGACGATGTTAGCCACTCTGGACGCTCGGTCATAAACTCCTCATTAGTAATATTCCAACCTGCTGAAATAGAAGGGAATGTAGCAAATTTATTGTTCATACCAAAATTCGATGACCCATCACGACGCACTGTGAACTGGAACATATAACGCTCATCATAGTTGTAGTTAATACGAGTGAATAGAGATGATAATCTTGATGGACTTCCTAGCGCACCTGCAGCCTCTTGATCCTCTTTTGTTCCAGTTGCGAAGTTAAGGTTGGCCTTATCTGCGTCTAGTGCTTGTAGTCCATAATTCTTACCCCACAAACTCCTTGATTGGCCACTTTTTGCTGATTGACCTAATATTACATCAAATGAGTGCTTTTCGATTGTCTTGTTATACGATAAAACATTCTCTACCTGCCATGTAAATCCGCGATTCATGCTAGACCATACCTCAGACTCTGATTTACTGTTACTCTTACCTAGGTAGTATGGATAGACCCAACCATCGTCACCCCAAAAGGCTAAATCTACACCAAACGATGATTTAAATTTGATGTTATCGTATATCTGAAAATCTCCAGCAAAAGATGCAACGATTTTATCCGAATGACCTTGGCTTCCTGGAAGTTGAAGCTGTGCAAGTGGATTTGTTATCTCATTGTACTCGTCCCCTACTATAGTGTATACACGTCCATTATTATCTCTAATAGCTGTTGGATATGATGCAAGAGTTGCCTCTGGATCCTCAGCATAAACAGATAGAACTGGCGACATAACAATAGCACTACCTAGTGGTGAACCATACTCACTATTTGTCGTTATACCTGTAGATTTTGTACGTGCATATGAGGTATTTGCAGTAAATACAATTTTATTTAGATAGTCACGTGTCTTTGACTCATCAAGCAGAGTGTGAGTTGAATTCATCCGAATATTTAGACGCTCGTAGTTTGATCTGTCGTAGTTACCACCCACAATACCAGCTTGATTAAAGTAACCAATAGATGTGTAGTATGTTGATCTATCATTACCTCCGCTTATGCTTAATTGGTGGTTCTGCACTGGTGCATTCTTATAAAATAGCTCCTCTTGCCAGTTGGTACCCTCTCCAGCGGTATTAGGGTCGGTATATAGGATAGATTTACCCGAGTTGATTCTGGTCTCGTTGATAAGAGTTTGATACTCCTCAGCATTAAGAACATCAAGAATCTTCCAAGGGTTCTGCCAGCCAATCGAGAAGTTGTAGTTTACAACTGTTTTACCCGCTCTACCACCCTTTGTTGTAACAAGGATTACTCCGTTAGCTGCACGAGCACCATAAACTGCTGCCGAAGCTGCATCTTTTAGTACCTCAACAGAGGCAATATCTGTTGGATTAAGGTAATCGATACCTCCATCAATAGGCATTCCATCTACAATATATAGTGGATCGCTATTATAAATTGTACCAACACCACGAATCCTAACACGCGAAGCATCTCCAGGCTGTCCAGATGCTGAGGTGATAGTCACACCCGACACTTGTCCCTTTAGCACGTTATCCACACGAGTAGGAAGCGTTTTTTCAAGAGCCTCACCATTGATACTACTGATAGATGCTGTTACGACACTCTTCTTTTGAGTACCATAACCAATCACTACCACATCGTCAAATACCTTTAAGTCCTCTTTTAAAATTGTGATGAAATTTGTTTGATTCCCCACAACAAATGTTTGTGTCAGATATCCTGTAATTGATATCTCAAGTTGATCTGTGCTAGATACTGTCAACTCCCAACGTCCATCTGCATCAGAGATTGTTCCTGCGTTAGTTGCAGGCACCATAATAATTGCCCCCGCCAATGGAGAGCCGCTTGAGTTTTTGACAACTCCCGTTACCTTCTGTTGTGCTGCAGCTGTTAGAGATGTAAACACAAACAGTAGAAATAGAATAAAACTTTTATTCATAAAGCTATAGGTATTAATTAATGTAATAAAATAATAGTAAAAATATGCACAATGTTAAGTTATTGTTACACATTCATGTGGCAAAGCTATCAAAATAGTACAAACCTTAAGCATAAAATTATACGCACAATTACTACATGGGTATATTTCTACTACTACAAACATTATTTGTATATTATCTAAGTCTCTAGTAATTAATATAATAATTTATACGCAAATTTTCTCAAAATATTTATGATATTACAACTATTATACTTACCTTTGCAGATATTTAAATTACGAGGTAAGTGGAAAATTCAACAAAATGTATATTTATTACAATTTCAGCACTATTTTTTAGTCTAATTTGTTATGGATCTTGGGGGCCAACTATCACACACTACGGCGTAGTTGATTATGAGGCAGGCACACAAAATTGGGGGATAATACAAGGGCGAAATAATTGGCTATATATTGCAAACAATAAGGGTCTTTTGGAGTATAATGGTTTTAAGTGGAAGCTATATCCTATTAACAACCACACTGTAGTCAGGTGCCTTGCTGCTTCTGATGCTGGTGATGTATATGTTGGCGGACGAGGTGAGATTGGACGCTTCTATGAAGAGCAAGGAAACGGAGAGCTGAGGTATATCAATTTGACCTACAATATGCCCGATTCGCTAAGGGATTTCAAGGAGATATGGGCGGTGCACACGATAGGGGAACTGACCTATTTTCAGACAGGTGAAGAGTTTTTTGTGTATAAAGGAGACTCGTTTATTAACCATCTTAAGAGTAACAGTGAGATTAGTTTTAGCTGTAAATCCTCAGGCAGTATCTACTTTGTAACTAGAGAGGGGGCTTACGTAATATCAGGTTCCAGCTTCTCTCGTTTAGCAGGGTCTGAACACATTCCCCTAGGCGACATTGCCGCTATCGAGCCTTTTGGCGACAACTCCATATTGATTGCCACCTCAACAAATGGGCTATTTGTCTACTCAGGTGAACATATTACTCCATACATTACCCCTTTTGACGACTACCTTAAAGCAAATCAGATATACTCCATCACATATAAAGAGGGTAGTCTTGCAATAGGCACTATACAACGTGGAGTGGTTATATACAACACTCTCACAACAGAGTACAGCACAATAAGTGTAGTTAATGGATTAAGTAATAACACTGTATTGAGTACCTATTTCGATAATGAAGGCTACCTATGGCTTGGGCTAGATAAGGGGATAAATAAAATTAACACAACCTCTCCTATTATGAATTTTATACCTAAGGATGGCGATGAAATTTTTACTGGCTATGCATCTCTACTATATGATAACACTGTATTTATGGGGACAAACAGAGGGGCATATATATCTCCATATCCATTCACTGATGAGTCGTTAGAGCTTGTAGCAGGGAGTAAGGGGCAGGTTTGGGATATTGTTAAGATTGATAGTACTGTATATTGCTGCCATCACAAGGGTCTGCTTAAATTTACAGGCAACAAATTTGAGTCTATATACAACACAACAGGCGTATGGGGCATATCACAGATAGATAGCAACAGATATCTTCTTTCAACATACTCTGGATACAAGTTATTGATTGAGGACAACAATAACTACATAACTAAATCCATAGGGGGCTTTAGTGAGTCTACTAGAGAGTATTTATTTGATGCAAATAACAAAGTTGCATGGACTCTACTATTTTCAAAGCTATACTTACATCGTTTTAACGATGATTATACCGAGGTGGAGAGCGAGCTTCTTATTAGTGCTCACGGTCATAGGACTATGTTAGGTAGCTATAAAGGGGCAAATATTGCCTATATCGACGATAAGCTATATGAGTTATCGCACAACGGAGAGTATCACCATAGAGATGATATAGATAGTGTAATTGATGACATACGAAGAGAAGAGTTGCAAGTTAAGACGGATTCTGACAACAATTTTTGGCTATATAATGAGAGCGTATTATACCTATATAATCCCTCAAAGGAGGATAATCGTTTAAATCTGGTAAGTGCAAACAAATATCACCTAATCAATAATTTTATTGACATTAACAATTTAAGTGATTCACTTGCACTTCTCAATAGTATTGAAGGATTCTTTACTATTAAGTTAAGCGACTCTACAATAACAAAAAAGATGTTAAGGCCAAAGGTATATCGTATAGTGAGCACTAACGGAGTGGATTCAATTATATATCGAAGAGAGAGTCACATAAATGATAGCATAAAGGGGATTACAGTACCATACAAAAATAACTCTTTGCTCTTTGAGTTTGGCTCTAACTCGCCCAATATGGATGGTTTATATTTTTCATATCGCCTTGAGGGCTCAAGAGACAAACAGACAGAGTGGACAGAGTGGGTAGATTTCAATTTCAAAGAGTTTATACAGCTATCAGGGGGTAACTACACCATGTTTTTTAGGGCGCGAGACAATCAGGGCAATATAGTTGAAGATAGCTTTAATTTTCGGGTACGTCCACCTCTGCATCGATCAGCAGTTATGGTAATATTATATTTTTGTGTCATATTTGGAGGTATCTGTGCAATTGCGTTACGCTATAGGAGGCATACCAATATGAGATTGTTGGAGATGGCAAAAAGAAAAAAACTTGAGTTATCAAATCAACGAAACAAGTATGCCTCAGAGATGACAAATAGGGAAAACGAGATAAATGAGAGGCACAATAGCGAGAAACTTGAAGTAGAGCTTAAACGTGTAAGCGCCGAATTGAATACAGTGCTCCATCATACAATAGAGAAAAATGATATAGTTATCAATACCATTAGCGAGATAGATAAGATTATTGACAGCAGTGGTTTACAAATAAGCGACATAAATGTTAAGCGGCTATCGACACTAAAGCTTAAACTATCCGAAAAGATGGTAAATAATATTGACTGGAGTGATTTTGAGAAAAATTTTGATATCATTAACGACAACTTTACAAAGAAACTACGCGAACAGTATGCCTGGATGAGTGTAAAAGAGCGTCGCCTGTGTGTCTATATAAAGTTAGGTCTTCACACTAAGGAGATTGCTCCTCTGCTTAATATCTCTGTAAGGGGTGTTGAGATGATGCGTTATAGAATGCGGAAAAAGGTGGCTATTACTCCTAACGACAGTATGTTCAACTTCTTACATACGCTATAACTTCACCATTATCGGGTACTGTAGTGTTAGTGTGGGCTTTATAGTTAATACAGAGGTAGGATTAAACTTAGAAAGTAGAAGCGATATAGATTAATTCGCAAAACTCTAGTTCAAGAAGGCTTTTTACATAGGCTGGCAGATACCGAAAACTTAACAAAAATATCCAACTAATTGTTTGTCAATTAGTTG
>CAYJHM010000026.1:4936-14995 GCA_964369935.1 uncultured Rikenellaceae bacterium | reverse complement strand
GCTTTTCCCATAAGCACGTCATCTGCGGCACATTACTATTTCCCAGACAATAATAATATTCTATTGAAGCTCCTTGATTATGCCACTCCAAAATTTGATATATTTACTCTTTGTTACCCCATGCGCTCCCATAGGCAGTTGACCATTGGTTTGTTTATAGCAGTAACAAGGGCGAACGTCAAACGAAAATTTTAAAGCCTCGGTAACCGATGGATAACTTAAACCATTAGGTATTAACGCCCAAAAAATATCTTCGTTATATTTATGGTGCGACTGGCTTAGAAAATGCTCTATCTCTTGCGAGTATTCGTTACAGCAACGTACCATTGTTGATACCTTACGTAAAGATAACCCACCATTACCTACCCTATTGCTATAATCTTGACGTAGAAGTTTTAGCCTGCGACTAAATAACATCTTTCTAAGTGCCATATATTGCTTTAAAATTGGCAGATTATATCTGTTGTGAGTAATCCACGGAGCCCCTACATAATCATAACCTTTATTACACCAGTCAATTACCTCATTACGAAATATATATACATCACTCTGACAGATAAGAATATAGTCGTAATTATTAAAAATATTATAAAAATCGGCTGATAACATCATTCGGTTATATCCACTAATGCCATTTATGCTACCTAACCATTGCGAAGAGACCTCTATTATTTCGCAAGTAGATATATCTATTTGTTGGCCAATTAAGGCGGTAGATAAGCCCTCAGGAATAAGTATAGCAACCTCCAAAGAGCCGAGCACAGCAAGATTATTAGATAGCATCTTAACCTCTAGCTCATCTAATCGCTCTTTATATATCGGTATAACTACCTTAACTTTCATCTACTATTTTTTGCTCTTAATTGTTTTTTATTATATTTTCTCTTTTTTAGAATCAAACCCCAAGTACTTAAACTGAAAGGGTGCTTAGCTATCTGCTTAAAAATATCACTATAACTAAACTCTCCATTGGCAATTTTTGCCTTTATAGCCCTACGAAAAGCTTTGCGTTTTAAACTATTTAAGGCTCTTTTATTTATCACCCCATCGCAGCATGCAACAGGTAAAACTAATCTCCATTTTTCATACATCTTTTCTGTCTCAGAAATCCACATTTCAGAGTAGTTACCCTCTGATAAGTGAATTATCTCTAATGTGTAGCACACATAATTGCAATAATTCATAGATACAGCGAGCGTAAAATCAATGTCGTAACAGTGAAAATTAGTGAATGTAACATCATCAAATCTAACTTCGCTCCATACTTTACGAGGCACAAATAGAGCCATTCCATCAAGTGTTATAACCTGTGCAAACTTCTCGTGATTTGGGTTATAATACTTTAGAGTAGGTTTCTTATCAGCCCTTTTAAAGTGTTGATAATAGTTACATCTGCTATGTTGCTTGTCAATTCCCCAACCTGAAGGTGCATCTATCTTGATTGTGCTACCTGCAAATCCTATTACACCACATGTATCCTCTGACAATTTTGAAATAATCGTATTACCCCAATTATCACTATAGAACCTCACGTCTTCGTGTAAAAAGCATAAATTATCATACTGCGCCCTCTCGGCACATAGATTATATACTTTACACAGCCCATAATCTAAACCTCTATTGTCGTGTATAATAAGCTCATACAGAACACCTTCCCCAATAGTTTGAGCAATGTTATTTTGTAAAGCTTCAGCATCCTCTGGACGTATTGAACAACAAATAAATGATATCATAAACTATACTATACCGTACAACTATTACCTATACAACAATTTGACGGTAAAGTTACGGATTAATTATGAGAAAAACAATTATTAATCTAAAATTATGGTGCTCACGATTTTTGCTTTTTTAGCGCATAAGATACCTGCTTAGACTCTTCGAATTTTTTATCAAGAATCCAGCAATAGAGGCATACCAAACAAAATTTATTTCTCTCATAAGTTCTGCTCTCTCTTTATTCGAGGTGATATGCTTTGTTTTTCTAAGGTAGTTGTACAATCTCCCTATCTGATAAAACTTAACTTTAGGCTCTATTTTGCCTTTAAATAGCGGCTTAACATATAATATAATGCTCTTAACGGATATCTCAACTGTACTAATACGAGCATTTTGCCAATATATTAAATCATAACACATAGATAGAAGATACAATATAATAAACTGCGACTCGAAAATTGATAAGCTATCTCCTTTGCCTTTTGCCGAGACTTTATTTGTATGCTGACGAAAGTAATTTAGTTTTGTTGGTATTCTAATAACAGATCCAAAATTTGCCATCTCAGCCCAGAACAACCAGTCACCGCAATATCTAAATCTAGTATACACATCACTAATATTTTGCAGATTAGACTTCCTAAACACAACCATACTAGCATTGTACACTTTATTGTATTGCATAAGATTTCTTTTAATATAGTCGGTACCATTAAAAACAATAGAGGGACCATTAGTAGAAACATCCGTAACATGATTAAGGGGCTTACAATCAAATTGTTGACTATGTTCATTAACGAAATATGAATCACTATAACAAAAGACTGCTTCAGGATTATTGTCTAACTGCTCAACGCACCTCTCAAGAAATGATACATCTGCGTAATCATCACTCTCTGCAATCCATATATACTCACCTTTTGCTAGTGTAAAACCTTTTTTCCACTGAACAAATGTGCTGCCCGAATTTTTTTCATTATATATAATATGTGAAATACGACTATCGCCTCGATACTCTTCAATTATATCCTTACTATTATCACTAGACTTGTCGTCGAGGATAATAAGTTCAAACTCTTGATATGTTTGATTTAATATCGAATCAATCCGCTCTCTCAAAAAAGCCGAATGGTTATAATTTGGCAAAATAACTGATACCATTACTCTATTTAAATTTAAAACGTGTGCTCAATAATTTACAAAGCTACAAAGATACTAATTATATTCTATTATGCAATATAACTACCAATCTTTAATATATTATCAAGAATTATTAGTGTTAGAACACAATTTCATATCAACACTAAAGCATACCTAAATCTGATTATATGTAAAACGTCATTGCAACGGTCTCAAATCGATAATAATGATTTTTAAGCATACAATTATACATTTATTATTTAGTTTACGCTCTATAGCATAATATGAACTTTTATAAGATAATAATTTGCTCGTTTAGTACGTTAAATATTTAGTATAATAATTATTTAAATCTAATATGAATAGTAAAAAAATTGTGTTTATCGCCCTTTTATCAGCGGCGATGGGTGCACTTGGTGCACTATTAGTGATGATGTTTATATTTAACTCTAAAGCCTCCTTAAGTGGAGGTAAAATTCACGAACAGGTAGTTGAATTTGATATTCCACAAAACGATCCGAACGGATTTATCTATGCTGCCTCTAAAAGTGTAGATTGTGTGGCGAGTATTAGTTCGAAAGAGATTGTGATGAGTAGAGGGGGATACTCTAACCCTATTTATCAGCTATTTGGCATAGCTCCTCGTCCTTCAATGCGCGAGGTTGAGAGTGGAGGTTCGGGTGTTATTATCTCTGAAGATGGATATATTATCACCAACAATCACGTGATTGATAATGCATCGCAGGTATCTGTTACTCTAACTTCAGGTAAGAGCTATGATGCTAAAATTATAGGTAGCGACCCAACTACAGATATCGCTCTTTTGAAGATTAATGCCGAAGGGCTTACGGCTCTAAAATACGGAAATTCGGATAAGTTATTATTAGGCGAGAGCGTTTTAGCCGTTGGAAACCCATTAGGTTTAAATTCGACTGTTACAGCTGGGATTGTGAGTGCTAAGGGGCGTACACTTAATGTTATTCCTAGCGATTACCGAATCGAATCGTTTATTCAAACCGACGCAGCGGTCAATCGTGGTAATAGTGGTGGTGCTTTAGTAAATATGGAAGGTGAATTAATAGGTATAAATACAGTTATTATGTCGCCCACGGGTAGCTACGCTGGTTACTCGTTCGCAGTACCATCCTCTATTGTAGAGAAGGTTGTCGAGGATATTCAAAAATATGGGAAAGTTCAACGTGCTCTGCTTGGTATTGGATACAGCGAAATAAATGATGATTTTATCAAATATAGCCAAACAGGGATAACGCAGTTAGGAGGATTATATATCGGACGAGTTGAAAGTCGTGGAGCTGCTGCAATGGCAGGTATCGAACAGGGAGATATTTTACTGTCGATTAATGGAGTGAAAACTAACAATTCGGCTCAGTTACAAGAAGTTATAGCCACTCTTCGCCCCGGTGATAAGGTTCAAGCCTTAGTAATCCGCCGTGGTAGAGAACAGAAATTTGAGATTATAATGGGTGGAGGAGCATAATATCATATAAAACAGTCGCACTTACAGTCAGAGTAATTGCTTATTGCTCTGATTATAAGTAATTTAAACCATTTTTTATCTAAAACACAGGTTAATAGAAAAAGCGAACACTTGGGGCTGTGTTCAAAAAAATCCCCCCCTTTTGAGAATTCTCAAAAAGGGGGGTAAATTTTGTTACATACCTATTTTAATGTGCTGTAAATCAAATAATTTGCATTTTAGAAAATTGTCTCACATTAACTCTACAAAAAAATACAATTAAAATTTTGTAATAACCCCGTAAATATTATATAATGACAATATTTTACTCTTGTTAATTGTGATACTATCAAATCTTTCTGTGTTTGCAGCCTCTAAAACAATTTCTCCGTTGTAATCGGCCTCACTCTTACGTATCACCCTAATCATCGAAGCCTCTTGTGTTTCAATTAAATAGGTTTGGCCGTAAAGAATAAAATCGGTAGTTTGTTTTTTCAATATTATTATCGAGCCCATTGGTATAGTAGGCTCCATTGCCTTATCAATCACAGTGATAGCTTTGTCTGCCTCTCTAAATAGAGGAATGTACATATTGAACGATGGTGTCTGATCTGATGTGTCGCTTAACGAGCCCTCCATAGCTGTTGAGTAGAATGGTATTTTATATGCATCGATATTAAAATCTGCCTCCACATTAAACATCTCACCTTCCTCATACAGTAGCCAATTTCGGTTAATTTGTGGATAGTGATCTACAATTAACATTGCTAGCTTAGCGCTCACATTCTCTTTGTTTCTCATTATACGATAAAGATTCTCCGATCTTTTCATCCCAATTTTCATTGCAAAAGCGTGCGTTGATAACCCAGACCATTTGATTATCTCATCTAGCCGTTCCCAACTCTTGTTGTTCATAATCCTAAAGTGTTAATAGTTAAATTCTTATAGTTTTCTATTCAATATTTTACAATATTCAAATGCAAAGATAATACTTATTTTTTATGTAACAAATTTTTTTCATCAAAATTCTTGCCATCAAATGCGATTTATGTTATATTATGTTTGTTCGTCACTTTAATATTTACGCTCAACTGATTAAAGAATTAATTAAAATTTCAATTTTATTGATTAATCTTATGAAATGCCATTTTTTATTGTTACATTTGCAGATTGATATTATGCATAATAACTAATTATTGAATAATGAAGAGATTTTACTCGAATAGAATATATAATTTTTTTGCAGGTTTGGTTGATAATAGCTCCGAGAAGCGAAAATTAATCATTCTATCACTTTTTGTCGGAATTTTTGCCGCTTTGATTGTGTTTTTCTTCGAAGCTGCGGTTAATGGAATAAAAAATCAAGTCTTTTCATTATACTCAATACCAGGGTATCGATACTTCATTTTTATTACACCTGTGATAGGTATTATTATTGTTACGTTGTTTGTGCGATATATTATTAAGGATGATATCAGCCACGGTGTTACTAAGGTATTAAAGGCTATATCTATGAAATCTTCGAAGATTAAGGGTCATAATACATATTCATCGATGATAGCGGGTGCTCTAACAATAGGATTTGGTGGTAGTGTAGGACCTGAGGCACCAACTGTTTTGACTGGTGCAGCTATCGGTTCAAATTTTGGTAAAACATTTGGTCTTAACCATAAACAAACAACTATTCTACTGGGGTGTGGAGCTGCTGCTGCTCTTGCGGCAATTTTTAAAGCTCCTATAACTGGTGTTGTGTTCGTGCTGGAGGTTCTGCTTATCGAAATGACAATATCCACGATGATACCACTACTTATTTCGGCAGTTACAGCAACCGTTTTGACTTATGTGCTGCACGACCCTACACCTGTATTTAATACAGTACTTCCCGAGTCGCCTGTAACTATTGTAGATATGCCATTTTATGTTCTTTTAGGTATTATTTGCGGTTTTGTGTCGTACTATATAATACTGTCGTCAAGTAAGATTGAGGGGTGGTTTAAGTCTATAAAAAAACAGTATATAAAGTGGATATTAGGGGGCTGTATGATTGGTTTGCTTGTAGGTTTTTTACCTCCACTTTATGGGCAAGGTTACGACTCGATTACAACACTGTTAAGCGGCGAGATTGATTCGTTATTCGATAATTCGTTATTTGCAAGCTACAAAGATAATAGTTGGGTTGTTATATCATTCTTAGCAGCTATTATTATTCTAAAATCGGTGGCTATGGCCTGTACTAATGCAGCAGGTGGTGTTGGAGGAGTCTTTGCTCCCTCAATATTTCTAGGTGCTTTTACAGGATTCTTTACTGGTTATGTTATGAACGTAGCTTTTGGGCTCGATTTACCTTTAGTTTGTTTTGTTCTGGTGGGAATGGCAGGTGTAATGTCGGGTGCTATGGATTCGCCCCTTACTGCTATCTTCCTTATAGCCGAGATAACAGGCGGATATAGTCTTTTCCTACCACTAATGCTTGTAGCTGCTATATCGTTTGGTATAAGTTATTATTTTGCGCCATATTCGGTATACACACGCGAGTTTGTTCTTCAAGGCGACACTATCACTTTAAGTAAAGAGCGCACCATGTTATTTTTAGATATTAATAAGTTAATTGAGTGTGACTTTACAACTGTACATAGGGACATGACCCTGAGGGATATGATAGATGTTGTAGCAGAGAGTAAACGAAATCTTTATCCTGTTGTTAATGAGTCACGTAACCTTATAGGATTCATCACTCTTGACGATATACGTCGGGATATATTTAATGGCGAGATGTTAGATGTTCATACCGTTTCAGACTATATGAGTTCGCCACCTGCCATGATTCTTGATAGTGACAATATTGCTATTATACTAGATAAATTTGACAAGAGCGGAAGCTGGAATTTGCCAGTTGTAACGCACGACCAAAAGAGATATATAGGTTTTATCTCTAAGTCGAAAATCTTCTCGGAGTATCGCAACGAGCTACAAAACTAACATGTAATGAAACGGATAAATAGTCATAATATAACAAATTTCTTTATTCGGTTAAGAAATGGTGTTATTGATAAGTTGAACGACAAGGTCTTTTTAACCGCCTTAGCAATAGCCGCATCGCTATGGGCTCTTTATACTCTGTCAGGAACATTTACTACGGTTATCACCTTGCCAGTCCATATCGAGGGCGGTGTAGCTAGTGTTGGAGGTAATCAAGACAAGATTCTAGAGGTAGAGTGTAAAGTTACAGGCACTGGCTTTAAGATATTTACCAATGTACTTTTTACCAAGTTGATTCTCAACACCTCTGATTTAAAAGTAACACCTATCGAAGGTGGAGAGTTTGAAGTTGATATACCCACGTTTGAGAAGGTGTTAGATAGTAAAATCGCAGATCTAGATGTTCATAATATTTACACTAACAGAATAATTTTGTCGTCACTAACACAGGCAACCAAGAATGTGAAAGTAGACCTTGATATGGAGTTTAAGAGCGACGGATTATACATGTTGGTAGGAGATATTATTATCGAACCGTCGCATATAGACATAACGGGCGAGAGCGGAGCAATTGATGTTATCAATTCGGTGGTTACTAGACATATCGAGATAGCAAGTAGTGCAGGTAATGTATCGGGTGAGGTTAAACTTTTACCTATTCGAAATACAACGTTTAGCCAAACAAGCGTATTTTATTATATGCGTTTCGAGAGATATGTAGAGAAGCGATTTACAAAAGCGATTACTATACGTAACAGCAATGGAGCTCTATTAGTTCCTATCCCCTCTACCGTTGATATTACACTCAATGTTGCAGAGAATGTATATAACGAATTCGATGAGAACAGCGTAGAGGCTTTTATTGATGTATCAAAACGTGATGATAGTAATAATAATATCTATTTAGTAGAGATAGATGGGTTACCTCGAGATGCTGAGGTATTAAAAATATCACCCGACTATATTCGTGCTGCAATCTCAAATATTAACTAGTATGATTATAGGGCTAACAGGGGGCATAGGTAGCGGCAAGAGCTATATAGCAGAGATACTCAAATTTTTAGGTCTACTACACTACTCTACCGACTATGAAGCTAAAAGGTTAATGGAGGCCGATAAGCGTGTTATAGAGGCCATTAAATGTAGTTTTGGTGATAGTGCTTATCTTGCAGATGGTAAACTCAATCGTGATTACCTCTCGTCAATCATTTTTAATAATAACCTAAAACGCAATGAGTTGAATATGATTGTGCACCCTGCCGTAGCTGCCGATTTTAAGCAGTTTGTAGCCGTTAATAGTGGGAGTGATATAGTAATCGAATCGGCAATACTTTTCGAGAGCGGTTTTGATAAATTAGTAGATGTAACTATCGCCGTAAGTGCTGATATTTCGAGCCGAATATCTAGGGTTATGGTTCGTGACAGCGTATCACAAAAGGAGGTAGAGCGCAGGATTGCCTCGCAGATTAACGACCTCGAACGTAATGCTTTAGCAACCTATATTATAAACAATAATGATAACTGTTTAGTTATTCCACAACTTTTGCGCATATTAAAATAGGCTAATTCGCAAAACTCTAGTTCAAGAAAGCAAAACTAAATAAGAGATTTATATAGTTCGCAGTACGCACGTGCTGCTTTCTCCCATGTAAATGAACGGGCATAATCTATTTGTGCTTGTACATCGCGTTTTTCGAACTCAATTAATGCATCTGCTAACTCCTTTCGCATAGTCTCTGAATCAAAATTTGAGTTGAAATAGAAGGCATACTTGCCCCCAATCTCAGGAAGTGATGTGTGGCGTGATAGTAGCGTAGGTTTGCCATAGGCCAAAGCCTCGATAGCAGGTATTCCAAACCCTTCAGCTAACGATGGGAAACAGAAGACCTTGCAGTTACGATAGTACCAATCTTTATCTTGATCATCAATAGCACCAATTAATTTTACCCTATTCTCTACTCCGTGAATACGTGCCTCCTCCATTATTCGCAGCGAATAATCGCTTGGGATACCAGCAATAATAAGTTCTAAATCGTTACCGTGTAGTAAGGCAGGTAGCACGTGAAAATTTTTCTTAGGTAAAACAGTCCCAATCGAGAAAATAAACTCGCCATTAGGTTGATAGTTGCGAGGCTCTATTATCTGTTCGCCTGTGTATATTGCACAACCATTGTGGATTATTGCGTGAGGAACTTTAATCTCACCATAAACCTTTATGTAATCTAATTTTGTGTACTCTGAGATAAAGACAAGTGCATCAGCTTTGCGCAATTTCTTGCCAATTGTACGAATGTAAAATGCCTGTTTAATTCCACTTTTCTCATAAAGGAAATTAAGGTCGTGAACCGTAACAACTACTTTAGCTTTAGAAAGGGCAGGAAAATGACGCCCTCCTTGAAATAGTTGATGATATATTGGCTCGTCTACAAAGAGAGCAACAATATCTAAACTGGTTTTAACTCTACACCTATCAGGGTTAAAACTGCCAATGCTACGTTTGTGAATCAAATATTTAGGCTCAATGCCACACTCAACAGCAACGCTATCCATAGCCCTAGCCAACTCCACACTAAAAGTATATAGCCCCGTATTGGGGTGTTTGGCTTTTTCGCAGTCGAGCAATACATTTAAATATTTATTCATAGTACAAATTAGGACTCATTATCTGTTTAACATCATGAGCTCAATTTATATCTTTTAAGTCAAAATATGAACCCAATCGCATTTATATAGACACGTCTATCTGA
>CAYJHM010000026.1:0-4899 GCA_964369935.1 uncultured Rikenellaceae bacterium | reverse complement strand
TTATATTAAAAATGTTTAACAGCCAAATTTTTTTCATTAAAAACCTTAATGTCATATTCTAATAAGAAATTGTGATAATATTAACAACTGTATCTAGTGTTACTGTTGTATTAAATATATTTTGTATGTATTTAATATTTATAGTATTATGTATTGTAATTACGTTAATTTTAATACAATATTGTTGTCTTAAACTAAATTAAATAAGATAATTTATATTATTTATTCGAAAAAAATTTTTTTGTTCAGAATTTTATTTATACTTTTGTGTCGCTAAGGTTTCAAAATCACTACATATAACAAGTTTATGTAGTATAGGAATTAAATGGGAATCGGGTGAAAGTCCCGAACAGTTCCCGCTGCTGTAAGCTCGTTTTTGTCCATTTTATGGCGCTATTTAACAGTAAACCACTGATGAGTATATCGGGAAGGTGTTAAATTAGGAGTAAGTCAGAAGACCTGCCTTGCGAATAGAATGTTAATATGTTCAGCCTACGGGGTAATAGGTAAAAAAATGAAATTCATAGTTTTGTTGGTTAGTATGTAGAAAACTATTGCCCTGAGGCTGATTTTTGGTAAATTATTAAAAATAAGCTTTTAAATGAAAAGAAATTTTTTTAAACCACTATTAGTGGTGGCAGCAGGGGTGATGTTAGTATCGTGCGACGGGAAAGAGCCGATAGAGCCAGAAAAGGAGTACACCTACGAAAAAAGATTAGTAAATTATGCCCTATCCGAGGGTGAGTATGGTAAAAACAATTCTCTACTATCTCGTTTTGGAAGTGGGGAGATAACATTTCTTGATTATTACGGTACAGTAAACAGCGGCGAGAATATTGGCGACACAGCTCAAGATATTATCCAGTATGGTAATAAGCTATATATCACAGTAACAGTTTCAGACAAGGTTTTTATTTTAACACCAAGCGGCGAGAAGTTAAAAGAGATTGATTTATCTCCTGCTGAGACAGATGTTTCTGTTTCGCCACGATTTGCAGTTGGGGCTGAAGGTAAAGTATTTATCTCTACTTATGGTAAAGGGGTTATGGTGTTAGATACTATGTCGATGGAGGTTGATAAGTATATCGAATTATCACAAGGAGTTAGCGAGGGTATTGTATATATAGAAGGGAATTTATATGTTGCTAATTCAGGTCTAAAAGGCGATGCGTGGGGAGGCAATGGTAATACTATATCTGTTGTATCGGTTGCAGAGCAGCGCGAGACTAGCACAATAACCACTCCTAAAAACCCTGTTCGTATGGCACTAACTAAAGAGGGGGTATTATATCTTGCTACTTGGGGTGTATATGGTGTAGAAGTAGCAAATTTACAAACTATTGATTATAAAAAGGGGGTAGTTTCAGAATCTCTTATAACACCAACAAAAAATATTGCTATAACCGATAAATATATCTATACCTATCATTATGATTGGGACACCTCTACTGCTCTATTTTTCAAATTACATCCTAATGGTTTTGCAGAGGCATTAGAGCATCCATCGAAAGATACCATATATTCGTTATATGCTGATAATAACAGTGATAAACTTTATATTGGTCACACGGATGGAAAAGTTGAGATTATGGATGATTCGGGTATTATAGATACATATAACCTTAGCGACGATGCTAGTGCAAAACTGCACACTTGTAAGGTGATTCCTGTTTACGAAATGGTTAAGGTGGAAAAATAATGAACAATAAGTTTTTTTTAATAGTTATACTGCTCTTATCACTCTCATGTGGCAAGAGCAGTAACTTTATTCTAACAAACCAAGATATAAGCATAAACTCTCCATTTCTAATAGATGGTAAATTTATTGTATATGTTGATGAGCCATTTAATGTGACAGTAGAGAGTGGTGAAAATAATGATATAACCTATAATTGGTTGCTTGATGATAATTCGATATCAAATAGCAAAAATTTAGAGTACACTTTAACCTCAGAGGGTGAACATACTTTGATTTTAAGAGCAACACAGGGCGAAGTAACAATCGAATTATCATATCCTTTAGTGGTAGTGCATAGGGTGTCGCCATATATAACTAAAGTGTTCGACTATATGCCAGCAGTAGGGTCGTTCATCAATCTTGAACCAAAATACGAAATAGGTGATACACCTGCTACGATGAACCAAAAGGTATTAGACATTATTGGAAACAATAATCAAGGAGTAATCTCTCTGGGAGGATTTGGGGGGTATATAGTTGTTGGCTTTGATGAAAAAATCGTTAATCACAGCAACAAGAACGACTTTAAGGTTCTGGGTAACAGTTTTCGTAATACAATAGCCTCGGATTTGGTAAGTGGAAGTTTCGAACCAGGTATAATAATGGTCTCTGTTGATACAAATAACGATGGCTTGCCTAACGATGAATGGTACGAGATATGGGGCAGTGCACATCATCAACCAACCGCCGAAAAGTGGTACACTAAACTAGAGAGTGCAGGCTGTGACATGAGGCTAATTCCTAACTACGAGATAACTTATTATCGCCCCGAAAGCGAACCTCAAACAGCTAACTATAACAATTATATTAAATGGGAGGATAATCAAGGTGCAAGTGGATTTATTCCTAAAGGTGATTATACAGAGCGTAGCTACTTCCCTCAGTGGATAGATGATAATAGCCTTACTTTAAAAGGCACTCGTTTGCCACAGAATGGTATGAATGAATCGTCTGAGGGGCTTGCCCCATTTTATGCTCTCTATCAATTTGATTATGGCTATGCCGATAATGCTATTTACAACGACTCGAAAGCAGAAATTGATATTGCCTGGGCTGTTGATAGCAACGGTAATAGTGTGGAGCTCGAAAGTATAGATTTTATTAAAATATATAGCGGAGTTCATCAAATAAATGGCGACCTATTAGAGTGCTCGACTGAGATTCAAGGCATCACAATAATGAAATAGTACTTTTACACTCAGGTTTTAAGTAATAATTTGATTTCCTTTGACTTCAATAGCATTAATTTTATTTTTGTGATTCTGTTATAAAAACACTATCTTTGTACTCTTAAAAAATAAATATTAAAAGAATGATTGGAATAGATGGTTTAACAGTAGAATTTGGAGGGACAGCTCTATTTAAAGATATATCATTTGTCATTAATAGCAAAGATAGAATAGCGTTAATGGGAAAGAATGGGGCAGGTAAATCAACACTACTAAAAATAATAGCTGGTGAGAAGAGCCCAACTCGTGGACGAGTAACAATAAACGAGGGCGGAAAGATAGGGTACTTACCTCAGCACTTAATGGTTGATAATAGCCTAACACTTTTTGAAGAGACACTTAAAGCATACGAGCATATATTTGCTATGGAGCGTAAGATTGAGGAGCTTAATCATCAATTAACTGTACGTACCGATTATGAGAGTGATGAGTATATAAAAATTATTGAAGATGTATCAACATTATCAGAGAAGCTATATACAATAGATAGTGTGAACTACAACGAAGAGGTAGAGCGCTGTTTAATAGGATTAGGGTTCGAGAGGAGTGATTTTGCACGCCCAACAAGCGATTTTAGTGGCGGATGGCGTATGCGTATCGAGCTAGCTAAGTTGCTTCTACAAAAACCAGACCTACTTCTTTTAGACGAGCCAACTAACCACCTCGATATAGAGTCGATAGGGTGGTTTGAAGAGTTTCTAATAAATAGCTCGATGGCTGTAATGGTTATTTCGCACGATAAAGCGTTTGTAGATAACATCACTACTCGCACAATCGAGATTACAATGGGGCGCATATACGACTATAAGGTGAACTACTCGAAATATCTTGTTTTACGTGCCGAAAGACGCGAACAGCAGATAGCTGCAGCAGAGAATCAACGTAAGATGATAGCCGAAAATATGGAGTTTATCGAGCGATTTAAAGGTACATACTCTAAAACTAATCAAGTACAATCAAGGGTACGTATGCTTGAAAAATTAGAAATATTAGAGGTTGATGAAGAGGATAGGTCATCTCTTAATCTACGATTTGCTCCTGCTCCTCGTAGTGGAAGTTATCCTGTTATTGGCGAAGATTTAGAGAAATATTATGGTGATCATTTAGTATTTAAAGGAGCAAATTTTACTATCGAGCGTGGTGATAAGGTTGCATTTGTTGGTCGTAATGGCGAAGGAAAATCGACAATGATGAAGGCTATTATGAACGAGATTGAGTATGGCGGCAGATTACAAATGGGACACAATGTAAAGATTGGTTATTTTGCACAGAACCAAGCCTCAATGCTTGATGAGGATATAACAGTATTTAAAACAGTAGACGACGCCGCAGTGGGTGATATTCGCACAAAGATAAGGGATATTTTAGGAGCATTTATGTTTGGTGGTGATGCTTCGGATAAATATGTAAAGGTGTTATCGGGTGGCGAGCGTACTCGCTTAGCTATGATTAAATTGCTTTTAGAACCTGTAAACTTACTAATTCTTGACGAGCCTACTAATCACCTTGACTTAAAAACAAAAGATATATTAAAGAGTGCTCTTAAAGCATTTGATGGTACATTGATTGTAGTATCTCACGATAGAGATTTTCTTGATGGTCTAGTAACTAAAGTATACGAATTTGGAAATAAGAAGGTAGTAGAGCACCTAGATACAATCTACGAATTCCTAGAGAAGAAAAAGATGGCAACTCTTAGCGAACTAGAGAAAAAGGTAAGATAAAACATTTTATGCACATATAATTAACCCCACGCTAACTACGGTTAACGTGGGGTTAATTAGTCGCCCCTTAAAAAGGCGGTTATTTGGGAATTTGGAAGTCTACCCTTTTTAGGTTAATTTTATTCCGCTAAAAACAAAAACTAAACCTATGGGCAACCTCTTCATCTATGAGTATTGCATCGTCTGAGTTCTCTGGTAATTCAAGCTC
>CAYJHM010000025.1:0-15125 GCA_964369935.1 uncultured Rikenellaceae bacterium | reverse complement strand
GCAAACAAAGAAGATATTCTATCTCTTTTACAAGATGGTATGACAATTATGGTTGGTGGTTTCTTAGCAAATGGAGCCCCAGAGAAGGTAATTGACTATATATGCGAGAGTGATGTTACAAATCTTACGATTGTAGCTAACGATGCCTCATTCACAGATAGAGGTGTTGGTAAATTATTGATTAGTGGAAAGGTTTCAACTTTTATTGCCTCTCACATAGGAACAAATCCTTATGTTGGCGAGAAAATGAACTCGGGCGAGATGAATGTTATATTTGTACCACAAGGAACACTTGCCGAGCGTATTCGTTGCGGCGGTTCGGGCTTAGGGGGCATTCTTACACCTGTTGGGCTAGGCACAATAATCGAAGAGGGCAAACAGAAAATTGAGGTAGATGGAAAGGAATATCTATTAGAGCTACCTTTGAAGGCTGATTTAGCAATAATAGGCTCGTCGAAGTGCGACGAGATAGGTAATATATGGTACAGTGGCACATCTCAAAACTTTAATCCTTTAATGGCAATGGCCGCCAATAAAGTAGTGGCCGAAGCGAGCGAACTTCTTTCTGCGGGCTCGATAGACAAAGAGAGCGTACATATACCTGCAATTTTGGTTGATTATATAATAGTAAATAAATAATAATATTATGGAGAAGATAACCTCTACAATCAGACTACGTATGAGTCTGCACGATGCTCACTATGGTGGCAATTTAGTTGATGGGGCAAAAATGTTACAGCTATTTGGTGATGTTGCTACCGAGTTATTAATTATTAACGACGGAGATGAGGGTCTGTTTAAGGCTTATACAATGGTCGAATTTATGGCTCCTGTTTATGCTGGTGACTATATCGAGGCGGTAGGCGAGATTACTAGCTGTGGCAATACATCACGCACAATGAGTTTCGAGGCTCGTAAGGTTATAACTACAAGGGCCGACATTTCGGATTCGGCTTGTGATGTTCTCGCTGAGCCTATTGTTGTTTGTCGTGCAACGGGTGTTTGTGTAGTTCCTAAAAATTGTCAAAGAAATAATAAGTAAAGTTATGGAGAAATTGATTATTACAGCCGCTATTTGCGGTGCAGAGGTAACAAAAGAGCACAACCCTGCTGTTCCTTATACAGTAGAGGAGTGTGTACGTGAGGCAGGTTTAGCTTACGAAGCAGGTGCATCGATTATTCACCTACACGTTAGATATGATGATGGTACTCCAACACAAGATAAAGAGCGTTTCAAGTTAGTGATTGATGCTATAAAAGCAAAATATCCTGATGTTATAATTCAACCTTCAACAGGTGGTGCAGTAGGAATGAGCGACGATGAGCGTTTACAGCCTACCGAGCTGCGTCCTGAGATGGCGACTCTTGATTGTGGTACTCTTAATTTTGGTGGCGACGAAATTTTTGTTAATACCGAAAATACAATCAAAAATTTTGGCTCACGTATGATTGAGCTAGGTATCAAGCCCGAGCTTGAGTGTTTTGATAAGAGTATGATTGAAATGGCTTTACGCTTAGCAAAAAAAGGGTTTATCAACCCTCCGTTCCACTTCGATTTTGTTCTTGGTGTAAATGGTGGCCTAGGTGGTACGCTTAAAGATTTTCAATTTATGAGAGATGCTATCCCTTCAGATGCTACCTATACAGTTGCAGGGGTTGGACGTTTCGAGTTCCCTTTAGCTGTGGCTGCTATTATTGATGGCGGACACGTGCGAGTTGGATTCGAGGATAATGTATTCATCTCGAAAGGGGTGCTAGCTAAGAGCAACGGTGAACTAGTTGAAAAGGTTGTTCGTTTAGCTAAAGAGCTAGGTCGTGAGATTGCAACTCCAGCGGAGGCTCGTCAAATTTTAGGTTTAAAATAATATTAGATATGTTAAAAGGAGATAAATACGGGGTACATAGGGTAATTGAGCCTGCTATGAGCCTACCTCAACCAGCTATAAAGATTGATAACTCAATGGAGCTATACGATAACGAGCTACTAATTGAGGTATCAACATTAAATATTGATTCGGCTAGTTTTACACAGATAAAAGATGTGTGCAATGGCGATTCGGAGCGTATTGCCGAGATGATTCAGCAGATAGTGTCGGAGCGTGGTAAGATGCAGAATCCTGTTACTGGTTCGGGCGGTATGTTAATAGGTAAAGTAAAAGCTATTGGCGAAAATTTCCCTGCTAACGGATTAAAAGTTGGCGATAAGATTGCTACACTTGTATCGCTATCGCTAACTCCCCTAAAGATAGAGAAAATAACTAACATAGCTATCGATAAAGAGCAGGTTGATATTATAGGAGAGGCTATATTATTCGAGAGCGGTATATATGCTGTTCTTCCTGATGATATACCCGAAAAGTTAGCCCTTGCTGCCCTTGATGTTGCTGGCGCGCCTGCGCAAGTAGATAAGCTAGTTAATAGTGGCGATTCGGTTTGTATAATCGGTGGAGGAGGTAAGAGTGGCATACTATGCTGCTATCAAGCGATGAAAAATGTAGGCCCAACAGGTAAAGTTATAGTTGTTGAGTATAGCCCAAAGAATGCCGAGCGAATTAAAGAGCTAGGGTTAGCAACAGATATAATTGTTGGTGATGCTACAAACTCGATTGATATATACAACCGTGTTGCGGAGATTGTGGGTGAAGATGGTTGCGATGTTGTGATTAACAATGTTAATGTTCCTTCAACCGAAATGTCTTCGATTATGGTAACAAAAGACGAAGGTACACTTTACTTCTTCTCGATGGCTACCTCGTTTACAAAGGCGGCACTAGGTGCTGAGGGTATTGGTAAGGATATCAATATGATTGTGGGTAATGGTTACACTAAAGGCCACGGCGATTTAACGCTTAACATCCTGCGCGAGTCGGAGGGTGTTCGTGATTTGTTTGAAAAGATTTATGTTTAGAATTATGGCAGTAGATAGAAGAAAAGAACTTTATCCTGAGATAACAGATGCACAATGGAATGATTGGCACTGGCAGGTAAAAAATAGGGTTGAGACCTTAGAGCAGTTAAAAAAATATGTTGATTTAACTCCAGAAGAGGAGGAAGGGGTAAGAGTATCGCTTACAACCCTACGTATGGCTATTACACCATACTACATATCACTTATCGACCCTAACAACCCTCACTGCCCTATACGTAAGCAGTCGATTCCTACGGCAGCCGAGGTATTTAAAGCAGCAGCAGATATGGATGACCCTCTTCACGAGGATACCGATTCGCCTACACCAGGATTAACTCACCGTTATCCAGATAGGGTTCTATTCCTTATTACTGATATGTGTTCGATGTATTGTCGTCACTGTACTCGTCGTAGATTTGCGGGTCAGAATGATTGCCAAACACCATCGGAGCGTATCGATAAGGCTATCGAGTACATTGCCAATACACCTGTTGTGCGTGATGTTGTTCTTTCGGGGGGCGATGCCCTACTTGTAAGCGACACACTACTAGAGTCGATTATTTCACGTCTTAGAGCTATCCCTCACGTTGAGGTTATTAGAATCGGATCACGTACACCTGTTGTGTGCCCTCAGCGAATAACCGACGATTTAGTTAATATGCTTAAAAAGTATCATCCAATATGGCTAAACACTCACTTTAACCACCCAGACGAGATTACACCTGAAAGTATAGAGGCGTGCAATAAATTAGCTAATGTAGGTGTTCCGCTAGGTAATCAAGCTGTTTTATTGCGTGGGGTGAATGATTCGACCTACGTAATGAAGGATTTAATGCATAAGCTTGTGCGCATGCGTGTGCGCCCATACTATATATATCAGTGTGATTTATCAACTGGACTAGAGCACTTTAGAACCCCTGTATCGAAAGGTATAGAGATTATAGAAAACCTACGTGGGCACACCTCGGGTTATGCTGTTCCTACCTTTGTGGTAGATGCACCAGGGGGAGGAGGAAAGATTCCTGTTATGCCTAATTATGTTGTGTCGCAAGCTCCTGGTAAGGTTATTTTACGTAACTATGAGGGGGTGATAACCACCTACTCAGAACCTTCAGAGTACCATACTACTCCTGAGCTTGATGAGAAGTATCAAAATAAGAGCTCAAAAGATGGTATCGCCTCGTTACTTAATGGCGAAAGGTTATGTATCGAACCATCAGAGCTATCACGCCATAACCGTAACCACAAATAGAGTGTACTATGCCGTTTATTGAGAGTTTAGTTAAGCATAAATCGGTCTCTATTATAGGGATGGATAAAAACTGCGGCAAAACCGTGGTACTTAACTATATACTTGATAAACTTAAGCAAAAAGATATAAAAGTTGCCCTCACCTCGATAGGGGTAGATGGCGAAAAGAGAGATATAGTAACCCTAACAGCTAAGCCAGAGATTTGTATAGGTAAAAATACACTCTTTGCAACAGCTGCTGGGCTATATCCCGAGCGTAGGCTCACCTCGGAGATTATCGAATTAGCTGGGGTTGATACCCCACTAGGCGAGGTGGTAATAGCTAGAGCATTAAGCGACGGGAGAGTGTTGCTAGGAGGACCTAGTAGCACCCCTTCGCTTATTAGTGTTATAGATAGTTTGTACCGATTAGGCGCCGAGCTTGTTCTGGTTGATGGGGCATTATCTCGCCGTTCGCCTGGCTCGCCAACCGCCACCGATGCTACTATTTTATGTACTGGAGCTGCATACTCGCTGAATTTAGATAAACTAGTACGAGATACTAAGCATAGTGTTGATATGATGCGACTACCTATATTCTCTTCGGCTGAATATGAGGGTAAAAATATCATCACACTTGAGGGTATGCTAACAGACAGAATGATTGAGGGTTATGATATGGCGACTAAGCCTATTGTTGTGGTAAAAGATTTTACACGCATATTTATTTCAGCCCAAAGTTATCGCAGATTTACTGCCTTAGGCGGATTGTTACGTGTACAGAAGAGAAGTAATTTGCTAGCTGTCTGTTTTAACCCTTACTCGCCTAGCGGTTATTGGTTAAATTCGGAAGTGGCAGTTGCAAAATTATCCTCGGAGTTGGGAGTAGAGGTTTATGATGTAATGAGTTGTTGTAATGGTTAGATTTAAGGATATAATTAAGGAATTCTCGCATTTGAGATACATATACGAGATGATGAACTTCTCCACCCCTATGGGGCGTGAGAGGATGCTTAATACCCCTTTCTGCAACTCGCAAACAGCTCTTACCATTGCCTACAACGACATAAAAAAAGTGCTTAATTTGCCAATAGCAAAAATAATGACCCTTCTAGGGCACTTTAGGGATATTAGCGGCACAATTAATCGCATATCATCGGGTGTTACACTTAGCGAGGTAGAGCTTTTCGAGATAAAACATTTTTCACTTTATGTTGCAAAGCTTTCGCAGATTGAGGGTACAAATATCGAACCTCTTGATGATGTTTTTTCTATATTAGACCCTGAGGGGAGTGGCGTAGCAAACTTCTACATTTTTGATAGCTATTCGCCTAGTTTAGCAGCTCTAAGAAAAGGACTAAACGAGAACCCAACAGAGGAGTTGTTTAATGAGATAGCTCAACTAGAGGAGCAGATACGAGCGGAGCTATCACTGAAGCTAAAGGATTATATTGATGCTATTATTGAGGTATTTGAAGCTATTTCGTACCTTGATATGGTTGTTGCGAAGGGCGAAATAACTAAAAAATTATCGCTTACACACCCAAATTTTGTGGGCTATGGTAAAGGCTCGTTTATGGGGTTATTTAACCCCTATCTTATGAGCATATCTGAACATTACCAGAGCATAGATATATCATTTGTTGCTGCCCCTACCCTAATAATAGGTGCAAATATGAGTGGTAAAACTATGCTACTCAAAAGTGTTGCATTAGCTCAATATATGGCGCAATTTGGGCTATTTACACCTACACAAAAAGCAGATATATCGCTTGTTGATGGGGTATTTATGTTAATAGGTGATTCGCAGCAGGAGAGTGCTGGCTTATCTTCGTATGGGGGCGAGATTGTAGCTTTAAGTAGCACTATCAACACCATCGAAAGGGGTGGTAGGTGGTTAGTTCTTATAGATGAATTAGCACGTACCACTTCGCCCAAAGAGGGAGCTGCAATTGTTGATGCCACTACCCTACTATTTAAAGATAGGGGGGTTATGTCGCTTATCACCACACACTACAACACCCTAAACGGAGAGGTTCGCACTTTAAGGGTCAAAGGTTTTAGAGAGAATCTTCACCAGAAAAGTATTACTCATAATAACCTATCACAGTTTATCGACTATTCGCTTGAAGAGGTAGATAATTGCAGTGCAAACCAAACTTCGGAGGCTATCCGCATAGCCGAAATATTAAATATTAATGCAACACTACTTAACAAAATTAAGGAGTGTATTGAAAATAAAAAATAAGATGTACAAAGAGAGTAAATTAGGAATTGATTTCGCAAGAGTGGAGTATGCTAAAGGGGTATCTAAGCAGATAGCCGATAGTGTTCAGCAGTTTGTTGAGAGCTACACCACAGTTACAGTCGAGAGAACGTTATGTCGTTTAGTTGGTATCGACGGTGTAGATAGTAATGGAGTACCGCTTCCGAATGTGGTGGTAGACTCGATACACAATCAAGCTCTGTTGTCGGAGGGTGCGCTATACTTTCTTGGTTGTGCCGTAGCAGAAACTAACCTATCACCTGCTACAATAGCCGAAAAGGTAGCAACCGAGGAGATGGATATTACACGATTTGCTAGTCGCACAAGAGGCGAGATAGAGGCGGCACTTGCCCCATATATTAGCAATAGCATAGAGCGCATAAAGGGTAACCGAGAGAGAAGAGAGAATTATATAGCAACTATTGGCGAGGGTGCAAAACCATATCTTTATGTTATAGTAGCTACGGGTAATATATACGAAGATGTTATCCAAGCCGAGGCAGCAGCTCGTCAAGGAGCTGATATTATTGCAGTGATACGCACAACGGGGCAATCACTGCTAGACTATGTTCCTTATGGTGCTACAACCGAAGGATTCGGTGGTACAGTAGCAACACAAGAGAATTTCCGAATTATGCGTGATGCCCTTAACAAGGTGGGCGAAGAGGTGGGTAGATATATCCGCTTATGTAACTACTGCTCGGGACTATGTATGCCTGAGATAGCTGTAATGGGTGCTCTTGAGGGGTTAGATGTTATGCTCAACGATGCGCTTTATGGTATTCTGTTTAGAGATATTAATATGCAGCGCACGATGGTTGATCAATACTTCTCGCGTGTTATTAACGGTTTTGCTGGTGTAATAATCAATACAGGCGAAGATAACTACCTAACAACTGCCGATGCATACGAGCAGGCTCATACTGTTCTGGCATCCGACCTGATAAACGAGCAATTAGCCCTTATAGCTGGACTACCAGAGGAGCAGATGGGGTTAGGGCACGCATTCGAGATGGATCCTGAATTAGAGAATGGCTTTTTGTACGAGCTATCACAAGCGCAACTTATACGCGAGATATTCCCTAAAGCTCCGTTAAAGTATATGCCACCTACGAAGTTTATGACTGGAAATATCTTTAAAGGTAATGTTCAAGATGCTTTATTTAATCAAATAGCTATATGGACAGGTCAAGGATTACAGCTTTTAGGAATGCTTACCGAGGCGATTCATACTCCATTTATGTCTGACAGATACCTTGCAATCGAAAATGCAAAGTATATATTTAACAATATGAAATCTATCGGCGATGAGATGGAGTTCAAAAAGGATGGCATAGTACAAAATCGTGCTATCGAGGTACTAGAGAGTGCTATTAAGCTGCTTGAAGAGGTGAACGACCTAGGGTTATTTGAGGCCTTAGCAAAAGGGGTATTTGCCGATGTTAAACGTCCGATAGATGGCGGAAAAGGGTTACGTGGTGTGACACTAAAGAGCGAGAGCTACTTTAACCCATTTATTAAAATTATGAAAGGAGAGTAAATTATGAGTGGAGGATTATATTCAACAAGCGATAAGGATTTCGATAAGAACCTGGACTTAAACCATGTCAAGCCTTATGGCGATACAATGAACGACGGTAAGGTGCAACTTAGCTTTACTCTGCCTGTACCAATGGGCGAGGAGGCGATTGAGGCAGCTAAACAGCTAATGAAAAAAATGGGATTCGAGAATCCGCAGGTAGCATTCTACAAAGAACTAACCGAGGGATTCACATTCTTTAACTGTTACGGAACAGCTACGGTAGATGTTGATTACGCAAATATATATGTTCCGAAGGTGGAGTCGACGGTTATGGATATGCACGAAACAGACGACTACATAAAAGAGAAAATTGGGCGCAAAATAGTTATTGTAGGGGCGAGCACTGGTACCGATGCGCACACAGTTGGTATTGATGCTATTATGAATATGAAGGGTTTTGCTGGTCACTACGGGCTAGAGCGTTACGAGATGATTGAGGCTTATAACCTAGGTAGTCAAGTACCTAACGATGAGTTCCTTGCTCGTGCTGTTGAGCTTAATGCTGATGCTATTATTGTATCGCAAACAGTTACTCAGAAAGATGTTCATATACACAACCTAGTTGAGCTTATCGAGATGGTTGAGGCTGAGGGTCTACGCGAGAAGATGATTGTTGTGTGTGGTGGACCACGTATATCGCACGAGTTAGCTAAAGAGCTAGGCTATGATGCTGGATTTGGTATGAACACCTATGCAGATAATGTTGCGTCGTTTATTGTTGAGAAGATGTATAACAAACAAAAATAGATAATATATTATGGTTGAATTAGATAAGAAACAGATACGCGAGATTATTGCTCGTCGTGCTGCACTAGAGCTAAAAGATAACTATGTGGTTAATCTAGGAATTGGTATCCCTACCTTTGTGGCAAACTATATACCTGAAGGGGTTAATGTTACTCTACAATCAGAGAACGGACTTTTAGGTATGGGGGCAGCACCTAGCGAGGGTTACGAGGACTTTACTCTTACAAATGCAGGAGGGGGTTATGTTACAGCTCAAGAGGGCGCCTCTACCTTTCATAGTGCCTACTCGTTTGCTATCATACGTGGAGGACACGTTGATGTAACTATGCTAGGAGCTTTGCAGGTTGATGCTAAAGGGAATTTAGCTAACTGGATGATTCCTGGCAAGAAAGTTCCTGGAATGGGCGGTGCTATGGATCTAATTGTTGGTGCTAAAAAGGTTATACTAACAATGGAGCACACTGCTAATGGCAATCATAAAATACTAGAAGCGTGTAATTTACCTTTAACGGCAGCCTCGCAGGTGGATATGATTATTACCGAAATGGGTGTTATGAACATAACCGATAATGGTATTGAACTAGTGGAACTTAATCCTCAATTCACCATCGAGGAGATTCAAGCGGCTACTGGCTGCACCCTTATAGTATCGGATAGTTTAATAGATATGCGTCAATAAAATATTATAGATATGAAGTGTTATATAGTTGCGGCTAAAAGAACCGCTATTGGAAAATTTTTGGGTAGCCTATCCAATGTATCTGCTGCCGATTTAGGAGCAACAGTAATAAAAAATATTATTCAAGAGACAGCTATCGACCCATCAGTTATTGATGAGGTAATAGTGGGAAATGTGCTATCGGCTGGTCTTGGTCAGGGTGTAGCTCGTCAAGCCTCGATAAAGGGGGGGATCCCTAACGAAGTGCCTGCTTATGGTGTAAATATGATATGCGGTAGCGGTATGAAAGCTGTAATCAATGGTGTTGCATCAATCAAGAGTGGCGAGGCTAATATTGTGCTTGCAGGTGGTACCGAGAGTATGTCTAATTCGGGCTTTATACTTCCTGGCTCTGTTCGTGAAGGGTTCAAAATGGGCGACTTAAACGGAAAAGACCACATGGTATATGATGGACTAACAGACGCATTCGAGGGGTACCACATGGGTATAACAGCCGAAAATATAGCTGAAAAATATAGTATATCAAGAGACGAGCAAGATAAATTTGCTGCCCTATCACAAGAGCGTGCTATTAAGGCTATCGATAACGGAAAATTTGTTGCTGAGATAGTTCCTGTTGAGTATAAAACAAGAAAAGAGGTTGTAACATTCGATACAGATGAGTATCCTAACCGCTCGACATCGTATGATAAATTATCAACTCTTCGCCCAGCATTTAAGAAAGATGGAACAGTGACAGCTGGTAACGCATCGGGTATTAATGATGGTGCTTCGTTTATTTTAGTGGCATCCGAAGAGGCTGTTAAGAGATACAACCTAACACCACTATGCGAAATAGTGGCTGTTGGCCAAGGGGGAGTAGATCCATCAATAATGGGAATGGGACCTGTTCCTGCAATTGATAAAGCACTAAAGAGTGCAGGTATATCGTTCACTGATATTGATGTTATTGAGCTAAACGAGGCATTTGCAGCTCAATCGTTAGGAGTAATTGCTGAACTAATTTCGCAATATGGGGTTACTAAAGAGTGGATTGATGAGCGCACAAACATTAACGGAGGGGCAATAGCTCTAGGTCATCCAATAGGTGCGTCGGGTAATCGTATAACTGTTAGTTTAGTACACGAAATGCTACGCAGCGGAGCGAACTACGGCCTAGCCTCGCTATGTATAGGCGGAGGTATGGGAACAGCTATATTACTAAAAAAGATATAATACAAATACAAAAATTATAGAAAATGGATTTTAGTCTATCAAAAAAAGAGCAGCTCTTCTTGCAGATGATAAGAGAGTTTGCAGAGAAAGAGGTTAAGCCTCTAGCGGCAGAGATTGACGAGATGGAGCGTTTCCCTGTTGAGACAGTAGAGAAGATGGCAGAGCTAGGGATAATGGGTATCCCTATTGCTAAAGAGTATGGCGGAGCAGGTGGTTCGCACCTAATGTATGCTATGGCAGTAGAGGAGCTATCTCGTGTATGTGGAACAACAGGTGTTATAGTATCGGCGCACACATCGTTATGTGCCTCACCTATTCAACATTTCGGAACAGCCGAGCAGCGTGCTAAATATCTTCCTTTACTTGCATCGGGCAAAGCCATAGGTGCTTTCGGTTTAACCGAGCCTAACGCAGGAACAGATGCTGCAGGACAACAAACAACCGCTGTTGAGGATGGTGATGAGTATATCTTAAATGGAAGTAAAATTTTTATCACAAATGCCGAATATGCCTCGATATATGTTATCATAGCTATGACAGACAAGAGTCAAGGTACTCGTGGTATCACTGCATTTATTGTTGAGAGCGACACTCCAGGTTTTACAATAGGTAAAAAAGAGAAAAAATTAGGTATCCGTGGCTCGGCAACCTGCGAGCTGATATTTGATAACTGCCGCATCCCTAAAGCTAACCTATTAGGTAAAGTAGGGGGTGGATTTAAGGTTGCAATGTGGACACTAGACGGTGGACGTATAGGTATAGCTGCACAGGCTCTAGGTATAGCTGAGGGCGCTATGGATGAGACTGTTAAATATACCAAAGAGCGTAAGCAGTTTGGTAAGAGCATTTCGCAATTCCAGAATACACAGTTCCAGATGGCCGACTTAGATGTTAAGGTTGAGGCAGCTAAACTACTAGTATATAAGGCAGCAACACTAGAGGATAATAAAGAGTCGTACTCGCTTGCCGCTGCTCGTGCTAAGCTATATGCTGCTGAGGTGGCTATGGAGGTAACAACTAAAGCGGTTCAGTTCCATGGTGGTTACGGTTATACCCGTGAGTATGCAGTAGAGCGAATGATGCGTGATGCTAAGATTACCGAGATATACGAGGGTACTTCGGAGGTTCAGAGAATGGTTATAGCAGCCTCATTATACAGATAATAATAATTGCAATATGAAGATAGTAGTATGTATTAAGCAGGTTCCCGATACAACGGAGATAAAATTAAATCCTGCTACTGGCACACTTATACGTGAGGGAGTGCCTAGTATCATTAATCCAGATGATAAAGGGGGGCTAGAGATTGCCCTTCAACTAAAAGAGAGATATTCGGGCGAGGTTACTGTTATAACAATGGGGCCTCCTCAGGCCGATAGCGCACTACGTGAGGCTTTGGCAATGGGTGCTGATAGGGCAATATTGCTTACAGACCGCAAATTTGCAGGTGCCGATACTCTTGCAACATCTAATGCACTAGCTGGTGCTATGCGTAACCTTGATTATGATATTATCATAACTGGCCGTCAGGCTATCGATGGTGATACTGCGCAGGTAGGGCCACAGCTAGCCGAGCACCTTGATTTACCTCAGGTGAGCTACGTTGAGAGCATCGAACGTACCTCGGAATCATTATATACCATCCGCAAATGGACTGAGGAGGGTTACGAGATAGTTGAGGCAGAGGGAAAGATTCTTCTTACTGTTTTAGCTTCGGCTTGGAAACCACGTTATATGAATGTGAGAGGTATTGTTGAGGCATTCGATAGAGAGGTTGAGCAGTGGAACTTCGAGAATATAACTGTTGAGGAGAGCGTACTTGGACTGAAAGGGTCGCCTACAAGGGTAAATAAATCGTTTACTAAGGGGGTTAAACCATCAGGTACTCTTCACGAGGTTGAGCCAGAAGAGGCTGCCGAGATAATAATTAAAAAAATGAAAGAGAAATTTGTAATCTAATAAGAGCTATGGATAAATCACAATATAGAGATGTATATGTCTTTGCCGAGCAGAGAGATGGTGTTATACAGACAGTAGCTTTTGAACTAGTATCAAAGGCACGAGAGCTAGCAGACAAACTAGGAGACAAAGTGGTGGCTCTACTATTAGGTAGCGATATCACCTCGAAAGCAGGCGAGCTAATTGCCTATGGAGCAGATAAAGTTATAGTTGTAGATGCACCTGAACTAAAAAATTATACAACCGAGCCATATAAGCAAGCACTAGCATATCTCACAAAGAAGTATATGCCTGATACTATGCTGTTTGGAGCAACAACAATAGGGCGCGATTTGGCTCCTCGTCTATCGGCACACGTAACAACGGGTTTAACTGCCGATTGTACTTCGCTAGAGATTTCAGACGAGCGTAACTTAATGATGACACGCCCTGCGTTTGGTGGTAACTTAATGGCTACAATTATTTGTAGCGAGCACCGCCCTCAGATGTCTACTGTACGCCCAGGTGTTATGCGTCTAGCTACACCAAACCCTGAGGCTAAAGGCGAGATAATTGAAGAGTGCGTAACTTTCGACCAGTCACGATTTAAAGTACGTGTGGTAAGCAAGGTTAAAGAGGAGCGCAAAGGGATAGATATTACCGAGGCAAAAGTTCTAATATCGGCTGGTCGTGGTATCGGTTCGGAGAGTGGAATTTCGGCTGTTTATAACCTAGCTGAAACACTAAATGCAGAGGTTTCAGCTTCTCGTGCATTAGTTGATGCAGGTGTTATACCTCATAATCGCCAGGTTGGACAGACAGGTAAGACTGTACGTCCTGACTTATACTTCGCTTGCGGTATTTCGGGAGCTATTCAGCACTTAGCAGGTATGGAAGAGTCGGATTGTGTTATTGCAATCAATAAAGATAAATTTGCACCTATATTTAATGTTGCCGAGCTAGGAATTGTATCTGATGCTCAAAAGGTGCTAGAAATTCTATCTGCTCGATTAAAAGAGGAGCTAAAATAAAACTAATAAGATGACTACAATAGGGATAATCTCAGATACCCACTCATTTATCGATGATAAAGTGCTAAATTTCTTAAAAGAGTGCACAACTATACTGCACGCTGGAGATATTGGCACATTGGAAGTTATCGATAAGCTCAAAAATCAAAGTAACGTTGTGGCTGTGTATGGTAACATTGACGATGCTATCATTCGCAGCGAAACAACGCAATTTGCGCATATCGAGATTGAGGGGGTATCTATCCTTATGACTCACATAGGGGGATATCCACGCAGCTATAATGCTGAAAGTGAGCGTAAGATACGAGAGTTACGCCCTAGAATATTTATATCGGGGCATTCACATATTTTAAAGGTGATGAACGATATAGATTACAACCTATTACACATAAATCCAGGGGCGGCAGGGCTCTACGGTTTTCATAATGTACGTACAGCTATACGGCTAAAGGTAGATAATGGCAAAATAGTTGATTTAGAGGTGGGAGAGTGGAAAAGATAATTTTTTTTATGTTTTTCCTCTAAATTTCTCATAAAATATACTATCTTTGTATTAATAAAGTGACACAAAAGTATCTTTGTATTGATGTTAAACTTAAACTTTTATATTATGAAAAGATTTATACTATTACTATTAATTACTGGTAGCACACTAGTAGTTAGAGCTGAAAATAGACAAAAAACGTCTACATTAGGGCAATCTAGGAGTATTGAACTACCACAAAATGAGGGGAAGAGATGGAAAAAAGAGGTTCCTCTATCTATCGTTAATCCAAAACATTATACACCTTATAATCGTACATTTAAGGTTAGCTGCTTAAAAATGTGCGAGAAGATACTACGAAAGCACGGGCTTAAAAGCTTCGGCTCGCACGAGAATATACAGTATCTTATGAGGGAGTCAGGTAAACGCTCAAAAACCCAACTGCTTCACTACGGCAATAATGTAGCGGCTAACTACAAAAAAGCTATCGCGTGCATTGATAGGCATCTCGAAAAAAATAGGCCGATAATTGTGGGGGTAAATCATACTCTTAACTATAAGCAAAACGAGGGCACAACCGACCACTATGTAGTTATTGTTGGAAGAGGGTACGACGAAAAACTAAAAAAGGTATTCTACACATATTACGATCCAGCTACAACCAATGAAGAGGCTGGTGTAAATGTTAACAAAAATAGATTAATCTACGACCCAACCGATTACACATTTTACGATAAAGCATCGGTAATGAAAGGCGGGACTGCTAGGTACGACGTTACAGCAATACGCCCGAACGACTAATATAGGTTAAGTTTTCGGTATCAGCCAAAACAAATAACTAAAAGTAAATATTTACCCCCATTTCTGAGAATTACCTCAGAAATGGGGGTAATATTTTGTTTTGACCGCAGCCCTGGCAATGGTGCCAAAAATGGTTGGTAATATCCTTGTAATAGAGTGATATTCAGAAAGTTTTATTACCTTAATTGAAACGGGCAATGGTGCCAAAAATGGTTGGTAATATCCTTGTAATAGAGTGATATTC
>CAYJHM010000024.1:0-15128 GCA_964369935.1 uncultured Rikenellaceae bacterium | reverse complement strand
CCTATATTTAGAAGCAAAGTGGCTTGAATACCATCAATTCTTTGCTTCTCGTACTCTGTGCTCGTGCCAATAGTTTTTGTTAACTGACCATACACACACTTATCTAGCAACACGCCTGCCTTTCCGTATAGACCTATCTTATCTGTCTCGATTGCCGACATATATATACTAACTGGAATACCAATGTAATGATAACTTGACCTTAAATCGAAATCGGTTATTGTAGGAGCAGCTGAACTAGAACTAAGATAGGTGTAAGTTAATCCACTCTCAACACCTAACCAACTATTTAACATCTTTAATGCTGTCATTGAGAATGAGATAGGTAAATTATGACTCCATTCCCTCTCTAGTACAGGTTCGTTCATTGGTGGTATCACCGAGCGCGCAATACTTGTAGTTGAGCCCCCCTTATCATTACTCATATCACTGAAAAGAGGTACCTGCGACGCATCTTGATTAATTAGCGATGAGCTAGACGAAAAGTTTCCCCCACCACTAACTGATAGAATCACACCTTTTTTTGTTGAACGCTTAGAATTCGATTTATTGATGTAGTTATTGTATGCCGAACCTCTGTTTACACTGCTGCCACTTGAAGTTATCGGTGCAGAGATACGATTTTCTGCCTTTGTAGTTTGTTTTGTCTCTACATCTTTGTTGCTCTTACTAGGGTTGTTGATAGCAGTGGTACTATTTGAATTCTCCTCGATATTGCTCCCTTGCAGCACCTTATGTGAATTATTATTAATCACCTGCTCTACCCTATCGCTTGCTGTTGAGGGACTATCCGCCACCTCTGCAACTAATTCTTCATTAGTTAGAAGTTCAGCTTTAACATCTTTGGCAACCTCAACAGTCTCTACGAAATCATTATATGCTTGAATAGTTTGGTTTTCTTCTCCCTTTAACTCTGCAACAGTATCATTTTCTGTAAACAGTAAAAACGAAACAGCTATCATAGCCGCTGCAACAACTGCCACAGTACCATATAGCCTTCGTCGTAATGGTCGTACTGGAGCAGCAATTTGCACGCTATCTAACTCCTTATCTAGTGCTGCCCATAAATCGGCACGGGGCACCATCTCTTCGTTATATAGCTTGCTTTTTAGCTTACTTTCTAATATATTATCTTCTCTCATCATAACTTAATAAACTTTATCACCACTCCTCTCTAATAGCCCTTTAAACATCTTTTTTGCCCTTAGCAGCTGCGAACGTGAAGAGCTCTCTCCAATTCCTAACGCTTCGCCTATCTCCTTATGAGAATACCCCTCTATCGCGTACATATTTAGTACTGTGCGATATCCGTCAGGTAACTTCTCCAAGAGCGATAACAACTCGCTAGAAGAGAGACTATCCAGAATATCTATATGGCTATTATCTCCCAACTCTACCATATCATCTGAAGAAGACTCTACAAAGCGTCTCTCCCTACGTATAAAGTTTAGTGCGGTAGTAACAAAAATCCTACGTGCCCACCCCTCAAACGAGCCCTTAAACTTGAACTCCTTGATGTGTGTAAATAGGTTTATAAAACCATCGTGCAGCAAATCGTGTGCTGTATCCTTATCGCCAATATAACGATAACATACAGCCAACATTTTTGCACTATAGGTCTCATAAAGCTCCCTTTGACAATCTCTACGACCCTCAGAGCAACCAATTATTAACTCTTTCTCTGTCATAATTAGTTTATCATTAGACAATTTAAAACATCAAAACGTTGCATCAAGCAAATTATTTATTTAATTCTATAAGAGTAATCTCTGGGCGTGTACCAATACGTATCGGCATTCCAACTGCCCCAATTCCGTCATTTATATATAGATAGCTATCCCCTTCACGGTATAAACCACTCCATTTATCGTACATTAATGTTGCTGGAGAGAACGCACATCCAAACAGATTAAACTTCATTTGCATAGCGTGAATATGACCCGCCAAGGTAAGATCAACCTCGGTAGTGGCAATCTTCTCATCCCAATATACTGGCGAGTGGCATAGCAGAATGTTATAGGTTGAATTATCTACCCCCTCGAGTGATAACGGCAGATTCCCGTACTCAGCAAAACCCTTTCCTCCCATATTACCTACACCTATAAGTTTAATATCACCTATAACAGTAGAGCTATTATCTAGAAGTTGCCACCCCATCTTATTAAAATAGCGCACTAATTCGCGCTGATTCTCCACTTTTGCCTCGTTACTATCCCACTTGTGATAATCGCCATAGTCGTGATTACCTAGCGCAACATATACACCATCCTTTGCCTTTAATTGAGCTAAATAGGTGTAGTGGTGCTCAAGTTCGTTAGCTTTTATGTGAACAATATCACCAGTAATAACAATCATATCAGCATCAAGGGCATTGACCTTACGAACAAACCGCTTAAAAAAACGAGAGTGATTAGCAAAGACCCCCACATGTAAATCCGAAATTTGCGCTATTTTATAACCATCAATCTGCGATGTTATCTTCGGCGAAACGATATTAACCTCCTCAACCCTAATACCTAAACGCCCAAATGTTGCACCATAAAGCATCACAATTGCAAGCAATAGCGCAAAAATAATTGTTGGTTTAATTATTCTATTTCGGATGTCAAAAAGATTTACTAACGCAAAAATAATTTGAGGAATATAGTTCACTAAATAGAGAAAAATAAACCAACCAACTAAATTAATAGAAAAGTGCTCGCGCCCCACAATGAAAATCGGAAGTGCAAGCAGTGTATTCAAGAAAACAGCCCTATAAACTATTATTTTACGCCATTTAAGCGTAGTGAACAATTTAATACAGAGAAGAAAATCTGAGAGTAGTGCTAGAACAACTATTGAAACTAAAAAAATTATAAACATATCTAAAAATTATCTCTTTTTTTGGTTGGGTAGTCTAACACGTAGTGCAATCCCACACTCTGCTTAAGACCCCTAGCCTGCTTTATTATCATATAACCAACCGCTACCATATTACGCAACTCGCATAACTGCTGCGACAGGGTAAATGTGCGATACATCTGCTCGGTTTCGTGGTATATCATCTCGAGATGCGAAAAAGCACGCTCTAAACGACTATCCGAACGTACTATTCCAACATAGTTACTCATTATCTGCTGCACCTCGCGGTAAGTTTGAGTTATAAGTATCATCTCCTCGGGATGAGAGGTACCCTCGTAATCCCACACAGGAATTTCGTATTTATAATCAACCCCCTCAATCTTTGAGATAGCCTCTTCGGCTATCCGCTGAGCATAGACCACCGCCTCTGTAAGTGAGTTAGAAGCCAACCTATTAGCACCGTGTAGACCCGTATGCGAACACTCGCCAGCAGCGTATAGCCTATGGATAGTTGTACGTCCATAGTTATCTACAACTATACCACCACAGCAGTAGTGAGCAGCAGGAACAATAGGTATCATATCTTTTGTAATATCGATACCTAACGATAAGCACTTCTCGTATATATTAGGAAATTTTGATTTTGTCAGCTCCTCGGGCATAAACGAAACATCAAGATATAGGTAATCATCACCACTAATTTTTAATTCGCTATCAATGGCACGTGCTACCACATCGCGGGGAGCTAGCGAGCCCATCTTATGGTAACTATCCATAAACTCCTCGCCATTACGCCTTTTAAGTATCGCACCATAACCCCTTAAAGCCTCGGATATAAGAAATGATGGACGCTCCTGAGGATTATACAATGAGGTAGGATGAAATTGAATAAACTCCATAGCTGCTACCGAACCTTTTGCCCTATGAACCATTGCTATACCATCGCCCGTAGCTACTGTTGGGTTAGTTGTAGTTTGATAGAGATTACCCACACCACCAGTTGCTACTATTGTCACCTTTGCCAAACAAGCAAACACCTTATGACTCTCAAGGTTGAGTATATATGCACCGTAACACTCGATATCATCAGAATATTTATTAACATACTCCCCCAAGTGGTGTTGAGTTAATAAATCAACCGCAAAATGGTGCTCTAAAACCTCAATATTAGGATGCTCTACCACCCTCTGTGCTAGAGTATGTTCTATCTCTTGACCTGTACTATCTTTATGGTGAAGGATTCGGCTATATGTATGTCCTCCTTCACGTGCAAGATCAAACTGACCATCTATCATATCAAACTTAACACCCCAATCAACCAATTGGTGCATCTGCTCGGGCGCACCCTCAACAACCATACGCACAACCTGCTCGTTATTTACGTATGAGCCACACTCCATAGTATCCTTGATATGTTGTTCGAAACTATCCGGCTGACTAGTAACACTACATATCCCGCCTTGAGCACGCTCGGTGCTACTATCTGTTATCTTCCCTTTAGTTACAACAACTACACGATGGTTCGCCGCTAGCTTTAAAGCTAACGACAATCCCGCTATACCAGAACCTATAACTAGAAAATCAACCTCTCGCCTCATAGTTTAAAATTATAGATAATATATTAATAAGTCAAAAAATATTACTAACTTCGCATCAAAATTAATTAATATTTATTGAATAGCAGTAATTTATTTGCATAAATATTGATTATTTTATTTGATTTTTTATTTATATCACTAACTATTAATGCATTACAACTTTTTATATAAATACTTTTTTTTAGTACTACTCTTATCTCTAACATCAAGGGCTTATGCCCTATCTCCTTATGGTGAGGGCGAATCGGAGCGTAGAGACACAATCGATATTTCGCAAATTGTTGTCACCTCAACACGTACACCACGTCAGTTAAAAGATACACCAGTCCTTACTAGGGTTATTACAGCTAGGGATATATCGAAGTATGGCCGTACAAAGTTAGAAGATGTTTTATCAAGCGAGTTAGCAGGTATCGAATTTCATCAAGCTGGGTATGGTATGACTCTCTCGTTTCAAGGGTTAGATGCACGTCATATATTGGTATTACTTAATGGCGAACCCTTAGCTGGTGAGGTTAATGGTAATATCGACTTTAGCAGGATAAATATTGCTGCTGTCGAACGTATAGAGGTTGTCAAAGGTCCTGCGGCGGTACTATATGGTTCATCGTCGATGGGTGCAACAATAAACATCATCACAAAAGAGGCCCGTGATGGGTTTCATGGTGGTGCAATGGTTAAGTTCTCGCCTCTCAATCAAAAGAATAGCGAACATAATGGAGATATAAATAATATTGATAGTGGGGGCTATTTATCATATAAACATGGCTCGCTGGCCTGGATAGGCGATTTTAAATATCAGGGTTCAGACCCCTATCGCATGGTAGGAACCGAGATGCAAAAGAGAGAGTACTCGTATGTAGACAGTGAAAATACAACCGTAGCGATACCTGATAATGGAATAATATATGTGCCTATCGATTCGATGGGTATAGGTGTGAATGGCTGGGAGCTGTGGGGGGTAAATCAGCGAGTGGGCTTAGATATTTCACCCTTGATTAGAGGTTCGATTGAGGGTGGTTATTATAAAAAAACACGTTACGATCTAAATAGTTACGATTACTATAATAAAGAGACCTTATCAAATAATTATGAAGGAGTCACACTTAAAGCAATGGGTGAGTATGATATAGCAGATAATCAGAGGTTGGATTATAGCTACTATTTAACCACATCGCAACAACAAGAGAGCAAAGAGAACAATAACACCTCGGATATTATTACAACCCCAAAACAGAGGCATAACTTAGTCTATCACAGATTGGGTTACCTACTTCGCCACTCGAAAGGGCAGCTATTAGTGGGGGCTGAGTATAAGAGTGAACTACTAAATTACGACCTATCAGAGGGGGGATATGATATTGAACGAACAAGTAATCAATTATCGTTATACATAAACAAAGAGTACTCCATAAACGATAAAATAGAGATAGTTGGGGGTATTCGTGCCTCGCTTAGCGATATTCAACAACCAGAAGGTAACAATATCTCGTTTACACCTATGGTGGGAGTGACATATAAAAATCAGAGTATCACTTACCGTGCAAACTGGGCGCAAGGGTATCGTACCCCTACCCTTAAAGAGCGATATATAACATATTACCAATCGTATATGGGCAGCTGGATAGTAGGGAACGACAAATTAGTAGCTGAAAGTAATAACTACCTATCTCTCTCTGCCGAGTACTTCTCGCCTAATAATAGGCTCACACTGTCGGTTATTGGCTATATTAATAACTTCCGTGATAAAATAGATACTTACTACAACGAAGAGAAAAATAGCTATATCTATTATAACACCGAACGAACAGACATTATGGGTATAGAGCTAGCTGGTAAATTATCGCCATTAGACAGATTCTGGCTAAGTGCTCACTATGCTTATAGTTACAACAACGAGAGTGCTCCAACAAACTCGGCACAATATATATTCACCTCGCCTCATACCGCTAGTTTTAGTGGCAGTTACCGCATAAATGGAACACGAGGCCTAATCTACGATATGTCGCTTACAGGACGCTACGTAGGGGCTAAGGACTACGAGGATAGAATGCCTACAATATTAAACTATCCTGATGGTAGTATGGGTTTTGTGTATGGTATATACGAGACCTATGTTAAAGGATACACTATGTGTGATATTTCGTTAGGTATAAGCTATGAAGGGCGATACAGATTACTTCTTGGTGTGGATAATATATTAAATTACAAACCTTCGGTTGCTACTTTCAATGCTGCAGTAACCTCGGGCACAATGTTTAACGCATCTTTTTCGATAACTTTCTAACCAATATAGTACTATGAGACAACGAATTTTAATTTCAAACGATGATGGAGTAAATGCTAGAGGACTTGCTGCATTAATCGAGGTGGCAGTAGAGTTTGGCGATGTTACTGTTGTAGCACCCGAGGCAGCAATGTCGGGTATGTCGCACGCTATAACAATGAACACCCCTATCTTTCTACGAACAATTAAACAGAGCAACGAACTATCGATATATGCCTGCAACGGAACCCCTGCCGACTGTATAAAGATGGCCTCTGATTATATTATGCCCCAAGAGCCCACTCTTGTATTATCAGGCATTAATCACGGTAACAACTCCAATATCTGTTCGTTATACTCAGGTACAATGGGAGCAGCACTTGAGGGGTCGATGTATGGCATACCTGCTATTGGATTCTCGCTTGATAGCCACTCGGCTAGTGCCGATTTCGAGGCTTCGAAATTAGTGGTGCGTAGAGTTATTCGTAGTATTATAGAGAAAAATATCCAATCAGCCCTATGCTTAAATGTAAATATACCTAATGTTCCTTATAGCGAGATAAAGGGTATTATTAGCTGCCGTCAAGCAACTGGTGTATGGAAAGAGGAGTTTATTAAACATACCAACCCACGTGGTGTAGACTACTTCTGGCTTACAGGTGATTTTGCCCCACACCAACCCGAAGCTACCGATGTGGATGATTATCACTTAGCACAAAACTACGTTACAGTTGTACCTATACAACCTGATATGACGGATCACGCACAGCTAGAAAAAATGAAAAACTGGAAATTTTAAAGTATGTATAGTTGGGGAGACAATAGACGATTTAATAGCTACTCAGGCTATTTTAAACGCACGGTAGGCGGACGACTGCAAAAAGTAACAATAGATGCGGGGTTCACCTGCCCTAACCGTGATGGTTCGCTTGCCGAGGGGGGGTGCACTTTTTGTAACAATAGAGCATTCAACCCTTCGTATTGCACCCCATCAAAGAGCATTACCGAGCAGATTGATGAGGGCATCTCGTTCCACGCTCATCGTTACGGTAAGGCTGAGAGATTTTTAGCATATTTTCAAGCATTTTCGAACACCTATAAACCACTCGAGGAGCTAAAATTAATATACGACGAGGCACTTAACCACCCTCTAATAGCTGGGTTAGTTATTGGTACTCGCCCCGACTGCGTTGATAGCGAAAAGTTAGATTATTTTGCCACCCTAGCAAAAGAGCACTATGTAATTATCGAATATGGTGTTGAGTCGTGCTACGACTCAACACTTCAAATGATAAACAGAGGGCACAACTTCGCAACTGCCGAATGGGCTATAAACGAAACAGCTAAGCGTGGTATTCACTGTGGAGCTCACTTTATACTCGGTTTACCCCAAGAGAGCCGCCAAATGATGATTAATCAGGTAGATATAATCAATCAACTACCTATTAATACTGTAAAATTTCATCAGCTACAAATTTTCAAAGGCAGCGCAATGGAGCAGGAGTATATCAACCACCCCGAACTATTTAGCTTCTTTGAACGAGAGGAGTATATCGAATTTTTTATCGAGATTCTAACAAAACTACGCCCTGATATAGTAGTAGAGAGATTTGCAGGTGAATCGCCACCACGATTTCACGCTGGGCCCGTTTGGGGCTTAACACGCAATAACGAAATGTGGGTATTACTTGAAAAACGTCTCAAAGAGCTAGACCTACATCAGGGCATACACTATAATGGATAGTTATAACCTGAGTTTTGGATAATAAATAGTTTAAATTACTTAAAACCAGAATACTAAACTATTTCTTATCAAAACTCAGGTTTATATTACTGAACTGCACCCTCTTCTATGTCTATATCGTTTAGAGAAGGCTGCCCATAAGCGGATGCTTGTAGCGTTTCGGTATTAATAACTATATTATATCGCTTTGTTGTACTGTTGGGTAGTAGCGCACTAATCGAGATGGTTAAATCTACTACATCAGCACCTTTTGCCGCCTCTATATAACCTGCGGCATCAAACGAAACTAACACCGTTGTTGGAATGCCTACATTTTCACCATTTGCGTTCTGGCGAAGTTCGAAGTTTAACGAATCGGGCTCGTTAATAGGTGGTGTTATCTCGTTATACACTAAATTTACTATATGTGGATTATAATTGTATAAAAAAGCAAGATATATATCAATATATCCACCCCTCGAACCTACCGAGATAATATCCAGAAAGGCATCATTTCCAATGGTCTCCTCGTTGGTGGTGGTTAAATTTACAATATCCTTAGTTAGCACAATATCAAAATCATCTACCACTACAACATAATCATAAAGTGGAGATGGGGCTATATTCGTAACTCCATACTCTACTAATATTCGCTGCCCTGTATTCGATATAATATTAAAATTCATCGGATATAAGGTAACTCCATCAGCTCGCTCGAACAGCTTATACCCACCTTCTTCGACCACAGTAACTAACGAAACAATATCGTTATCCCTATCTGAATCATCAGACGAACAGGCAACTACGCCCATTAGCATTAATAATGCTACAATTGCAAAATTTGTTTTCATACTCTTCTAGTTTTAATTGTCACAATACAATTATTTGGTTTAATTAGTCGTCCCTTAAAAAGGTTTAACATTTTACTTATCAACACTTTAATAAAAATTACAGCTTTAAATTTCTACCAGTTTTTTGTTTAATTTAACTATTAGTCGGTTGATTTTTCGGTTTTCTGCTGGTATTTTTTCACTCTATCTATTCACCTTGTAGCCCGCTACAAGGCAAATAGATAGAGTAAAAAACTACTCAGCATAAATCTCGAAAACTCTAACCGCCTTTTTAAGGAGCGACTAATGACTAACATACAACAACCTTGCAGTTTTGTAATCTCTAATACAATGGTTATTAGTTATAGGTGAGCATTCTTCATACTTTTACACTCAGAAAAGAGGAAGCGTACCTCTTTCGATAAAGATTATTAACTCATTAATATGGTATTATGACAAAAAAATCGGAGAACCAAAACAAGGTTGATAGCGTAAACCCTCGGCTAACAACAATAGCCGAACAACTTAATGTACCACTCAAGGAGGAGGAGACTCTAACAGAGGAGGCACTTATCGAAGCGATAGCTGCGAGAGTAGAGTCTATTCAGAAGAGAGTAGAGCCCCTATTGAAGCTAGTGAATAGCGACCAAAGAGCACGTACTGTTCTAAAAATGGCTCTCGCTGGTGAGGGTGTGGACAAAATCCTTTCCCACCTCAACGAAGAGCTATATAACAGCCAGAGTAACAACTACCGTAACGCTGTTTGTTGTGCCAACTCTTTTTGCGAAAATCATCAACTTCAACCAACCGACATTGAGAGGTTTATCAACTTCCTAGACTCGACTATTGGGGCTATATCTAAGGGCGAGATGACTAATCAAATGTTAGAGAGCCTATGGCACTGTTTCAATTTCGATAACGAGATAGAGGGTGCTTATAAAGCAGGTGTTATAGCTGGACGTAACAGTAAAATCGAGGCTGCTCGTGAAGAGCGAACAGAGGATAACAAGGCTATTGCAGTAGCAGCAGGACGAGTTGTTGAGCCTACTCCACAACCACAGGGCTATATCGAGCGACTAATTAAAAGTCGAAGATAACAGACCTAAAACTAAGACAGTTGAAAATCAATTGTTTTTTATTTTCACATTTATTAATTATTTAAACAACAAAACAATGACAAAACAGAAGAAGATTCTTTTAGGATTATCGCTTATCCTAATAATTGTTACGATTGTAGCATCTTTAACTAATTGCAACGAATCAAGCGATTTACTAATCGCATTTGCAGCTATCGTAGGAGCACCTGTCACCACCTATGGTAACGACACTAACGCCCCTGAGCTTAATCGCGAGGATATCTCGCATTCAGTAACGCAGATGTTACCCTCACGTACTCCGTTAGACACAATAGTAAGAAATTTAAAACGCTCGCAAAGAGCTACTTCGCAAAAAATAGGTTACTATCAAGCCTCATACAAGCCTGTCTACGATTCGTTAGATGTTAGCTACGATAGCGGTAGTGGACAAACTCTATCGTCGCCAACAAGTAGCGTTCTAATACGTGATCTTGATATATACTACACTGCTGTATATATCGCAGTAATGAATCCTGATATGTGGCGTGTACACGACACTCTACTAATGCGTGATGTTTTACTTCCAGGCACAAAGGGTAACTCGATAGGAAACCTTGCATACGACGATTACACAGATGATGTGATGTTCTATGTAACCGAGAAGCACGATAACATACTTAAGATTATTCCTATAAACGGAATGCTAGGTATCCCAGGAGAAGCTACCGAAGGTGTATATCTTGTTCCAGATTTCAATTACGATAAACAGCTGATTCGTATGGGACAAGCAAAGAGCGAGTTAGATATCACAACAGACCCATTTGCTATCTACCCTAAATTGAATTGGCAATACTGCCAGAACTTTATGGCACAGATAGAGGAGTCTACGTTCCAGAAACTAACCCAACAAGAGGCACAGTGGGGATTCTCGAACTTTGAGGCAGTAAATATCCTATCAATGAAGATGGAGATGGAGCTATCAATGCTGTTCGGTTCGGAGGGCGAGCATATTTCAGGTAACAACCGTACATACTTCACAAGAGGTATTACACGTGATATTGAGAATCACTTAACCTACGGTACTGGCAATGGAGATACCACTATCACTAAAGAGAACTATAACACTTGGCTTAAAGAGGTGTTCGATGGCAATAACGGCTCGACAAACAGAGTACTATTTGCAGGAAGTGGTTTAATAAAATCGCTTAGCCTTGTAGATGAGTTTACACGTAACATCACCTCGGTTGAGAAAGATGCTACTTTAGGAGTAGATGTTCGCAAGATTCAAACCTACTTCGGTACGCTAGATGTAGTTCTTGCGCCACTATTCCGCGAATCTGGTTGGGAGAACAATGGTTTAATTCTCGATTTAGAGCATGTCACTAAGCACGAGTTTGTACCTTTAAGTGTAACAAATCTAGATCTTAAACGCTCGGGCACACGTAATGCTGATGCACGTGTCATTCAAGAGGTTAGCTGCTTAACGCTTCGCCATCCTGACTGCCACGCTATCATCAAACCTAAAGCCTAGTGCACAATAGCATAACTATGGTATTGAGAGACTCTCGATAGATGCAGAGTACTCTTTTATGTTATGTTAAGTGGTGGGAGGGTGGGATTTTATTAATAAAAAAGTATTAGTTATGATTAAAGTATATGAAACTATTGGTACGGCTCGACTTGTAACCTCGATTATGGTTAATGGCAATCCTATAACCATAACATTCGCAGGTGGGCAACTGCAACCCTCGTTCAGAAGGGGAACCTATCGCACCAATTCACTAGAGATACAACAAGCTCTTGAACAAGACTCGGCTTTTGGGGTTGAGTATCGATTAAAAAGCGAAACAGCGATAACAGCAGAGCCTCGGAAGATGACAACCGTTGAAGAGGTTGTAAACAGACAGACAGCCATTGAGTGGATGAGACGAGAGTTAGGCATAAAGTTAAATATCACCACAAAGTCGCAAAGGATAATTGAAAGAGCGGCTGAGAATGGTTATCTATTTATAAATTGGGAGGTGAAATAAAATTACTATGACACGAGATGAGATAATTGAGAGGGTGCTCGCCCTCATCGACGAATCGGGTGGAATATATGGAGGAGGTGTAGCAGCAAACTACCCTATCTCAACACTGCTCGACGAGGCTGCACGTGAGGTGCTAATGATTGCGCCATTAGCAGCTATTGATATGATTAAAAATTTTAAATCAACACCACCCGAGCCCCGAGAAGATGGAAGTGGAACGGTTGTGCTACCTAGCGATTTTATACGTATAGCACGTTTCAGAATGCGAGGGTGGCATAAGAGTGTAATTGAGGCCATTTCTACCACATCGAATAAATATTCGAAACAGTTTCATCGTGCTACACGTGGAGGGGTGGCTAGACCAGTTGTAGCTATTCACGGCGATAAAATTGAGTACTTCTCGGTGCTTATGGATACGACACACACTATCGAGGAGGCCGATTATATAGGATTCTCATCAGTTGATGAGAACTTCCCCGAAAGGCTAATCCCTGCCCTATGCTGGCTTACAGCAAATATGACATTAAAAATTATGGGCGAGCTAGAGGCTGCCTCGGAGGCTACTAAAGAGTACGAACGAACAATTAACAGTTTATATCTAAATTATGGAAAATAGCATATTTAAGGTGATATTTGTAGAGGATACACTATTTGGATTAGTAATTAACCGTACCCTACCCCTCGCCCCCGACAGGGTAATGAGCGAAGAGGATAGAGAGTGGTTCACATCTGCTATCAATAAGGCCGACATTGAGGTGCGCGAGATGATAAGCCATCTACTTAATGATAGCAAATGCAACTGTATCAATGAGGGGTGCTGCAATGAATGCAGCTGCTTACTTGAACCTCTAACTTATAATATTATAAGAATCGAATCACTTCATCATAAATCTATACCTATGCGCATAGAGGAGGCACTAATTGCCATTGTATATGACCGATGGTGCAACGAGTTTAACATAGATACCCCCAAAATAGCTGCCGATGCACTAAACAATCTACGCAAGAGCTCTCAAAGGCGCAATAGTAAAGTTTCTAGAGTTTATAACATTTAAAATTTTGATAATGTACACAATAAATTACGATTCGATTGAACTCTATTGGGAGAACTCGAAAATTATGGAGCTAGCTCAACACAAGACGGCTGTACGTTCGAAAAGTGTCAAGCTAGAGGAGAATGACAGTAGGGTTATTGAGGATTATATCATCACCGATGACGACACGGAGTATTTAGAGTCGCAACTTGATAGAGCGGTATCAGCACTATACTCAATTTTTCACGATGTAACACTCCCTAAAACGCAGGGTTACTATATCTCAATCCCAAGTGTCTCGTTAGGAGTAATAATCAGTGGATTTTCGGTTAGATGTAACCGCGACATATATGGCGCACAGATAGCAGCAGAGAAACGAATAGCAACATTAAGCACTCTATGCCAAGAGTTTATAGTAAATCATATAATAACTAGCTGGAGCGACGATTTACAGATTAAAGAGTACTCGAAAATTAATCAGGATATATCAACCGAACTTATCGAGAGTATTAAGACCAATCTATACTATCTTCGAAGAAGAAGTAGTGGCAGCAGCTATTCATAAAAGCTAATATTATGGGACTAGGAACAGTAATAGATATTATTTTAGGTAGTGGAGTGTTGGGTTTACTCCTATTTTACCAGTCACGCAAGCGACAAGAGAGAGCAACAGCTCGTTCGTCGGAGCTAGGTAATGTGAATATGGTTATCGAACAGAAAAATAGCTATATAGAGGATTTAAAAAACGAACAGCTAGACCTAAAAAGAGAGAAAGAGGAGCTACGTGCAGAGTTACGAGACGCCCGAAATGCCGAAAGCAAGGAGCGAAACCGAGTAGCCTCTCTTTACAAGCAGTTAAGTTCGTTAAACATTGATAAGGTGAAGATGCGAGAGGATGTGGCGATTCTTAAACTACATCAGTGCACAAAAGAGAGTTGCATAGACCGAGAACCTACTACTAATAAATCCTCTTAACCTGAGTTTTGGATAAGAAATAGTTTAAATTACTTATAGCCAGAGTAATAAATTATTTCTTATCCAAAACTCAGGTTCTTAGGAACCGATATTCTTTTCTCGCCAAACGGTAGGTGTTACACCGCAAAGTTTAGTAAACGCTTTGGTGTAGCTACTGCGATTATACCCAACCATCTCAGCCACCCTAGTAACACGTAAATCAGGTTGAGAAACAAGCAACTCTTTAGAGTAATTGATACGTAGTTCTGCTATCCAATCACGATATGATAGGTCGTATTTTTCTCGTATTAGATTACTAACATAGGTACGATTACTGCACACCTCAATTGCTACATCCTCAATTGTGATACCTGCAACTGTGTAACCCTTTTTCTCAACCCATTTATCTAAGTAATTTAATAAGATACTATCCTGCCTCTGATTAACAGGCTTCGTTGATAGAGTATCCAACTGTTCACTGGTTGGCTTATTCTCTTTCTCTGGCTGGTTACTTAGTGCGTAGGATATCTTATTTAGTGACACAAGATAGTTTTGAAAAGATACATATATATATACGAACATAATAAGCGAAAATGCCCCATACAACACATTAACTACTGGAGGATATATAGAGTGCATAAATCCTATAACGCCACAGGCAATAATTAAATATATACTGCGCTTAATCCAACCGATAAATGTCGACACCCCATCGGAATAGTAGTTATCTCCTTTTGCAATAACCAGTTAATACACCTTAAAAAACGAAACAACAG
>CAYJHM010000023.1:11485-15733 GCA_964369935.1 uncultured Rikenellaceae bacterium | reverse complement strand
TATTCATAATAATATGACTTTTAAGTTTAACTGTACTGCAAGAATACTTATTACACAGTTATGTTCTGATTTTAGTATCTTTATGCAAAGATAACGAATTAGTTTAATATTACAAGCCCATTTTAATAGAAAAGTAAGTTTGCAGCGCATAAAGTTTATCGAATTATTTTTATGTGTACAAACTAGATTATAACTCTCATTTAGCACCAATAGTTAATAATAATTAATTGTCTAATATTTAGTGTGATAGTTGCAGAAGTGTTATTTTTTTGATAAAAAAATGCAAAAAAAGTTTGCAAATAAAAAAAAAGTATCTATCTTTGTGGTCGAAATAAGGGAGCATAGCTCAGCTGGTTTAGAGCACCTGCCTTACAAGCAGGGGGTCATAGGTTCGAATCCTATTGTTCCCACAAGGTTGTCAAGAGATTGGCAACCTTTTTTTGTTATTGACCTTTTTAAATTACTTTTATTAGAACTTATATTTGTAAGAATGCTTTTTTTTAACTATATTTGCCTGATAATAGCATTATGTGATGAAAACAACAAAATAATATTTATAATATGACACAAGAGGAACTTTTCAAGAAGTTAATAGCTCACAGTAAAGAGTATGGTATAATATTCCCATCAAGTGATATTTATGATGGATTAGGTGCTGTTTATGATTATGGACAGCTAGGTGTTGAGCTTAAAAATAATATTAAAAAATATTGGTGGGATGCAATGGTGCGTCTTAATGATAATATTGTAGGGCTTGATTCGGCAATATTTATGCACCCACGAATTTGGGAAGCATCAGGCCATGTTGGGGCATTTAACGACCCGCTTATCGATAATAAAGATTCGAAAAAACGTTATCGTGCTGATGTGCTAATCGAAGAGTGGATAGAGAAGCAGAATGATAAGATTGAGAAAGAGGCAAAAAAGGCTCAGAAACGTTTTGGTGATAGTTTCGAGCGTGAAAAATTTTTAGCCGAGTCTCCACGAGTAGCCGAGATACGTGCTAGGCAACAAGATGTTGAGTCTCGCATGGCGGATTACCTTAATTCGTCGGCGTTAGATAAAGTAAAAGAGCTTATCGAAGAGTGTGAAATAGTTTGTCCTATCTCTGGCACACGTAACTGGACAGATGTTAGACAGTTTAATCTAATGTTCGATACTAAGATGGGTTCGACGGCAGATGGGGCTAACACTATCTATTTGCGCCCAGAGACGGCACAAGGTATCTTTGTGAACTTTTTAAATGTTCAGAAGAGTGGTCGTATGAAGATTCCTTTTGGAATAGCACAGATTGGTAAGGCATTCCGTAACGAGATAGTTGCTCGTCAGTTTATATTCCGTATGAGAGAGTTTGAACAGATGGAGATGCAATTTTTTGTTGCTCCAGGGACCGAGATGAAGTGGTACGAGCACTGGAAACAGTTTAGAATGAGCTGGCATAAATCGTTAGGGTTTGGCGAGCAGTTCTATCGCTTTCACGACCACGTTAAATTAGCACACTATGCAAATGCAGCAGCCGATATAGAGTATAATTTCCCGTTTGGGTTTAAAGAGGTTGAGGGTATCCATTCACGTACCGATTTCGACTTGTCTCGTCATCAAGAGTTTTCAGGAAAGAAGATGCAATATTTTGACCCTGAGCGTGGTGAGAGTTATGTTCCTTATGTGGTAGAGACCTCGATAGGTGTTGATCGTATGGTTCTTCAGATATTGTCGGCTTCATACTGCGAGGAGAAGGTTGGTAACGATGATAGGGTAGTGATGCGTTTTCCTGCTCCGTTAGCTCCTATTAAAGTTGCTATTTTGCCTCTTGTTAAGAAAGATGGGTTACCTGAACTAGCAAACGATATTGTAGATATGATTCGTTTTGATTATAGTTATCAGTACGACGAAAAAGATAGTATTGGTAAGCGTTATCGTCGTCAAGATGCTATTGGTACCCCAATTTGTGTTACTGTCGACCACCAATCGTTAGAGGATAAGATGGTAACTATACGTTTCCGTGATACTATGTCGCAAGAGAGGGTAGCTATTAGCGAGCTCCCTTCAATCATTGAGCGTGAGGTGTCGATGAAGAATCTGTTAAAAGAGATTAAGGTTAATGAATAAGATAAGATTAACAAAAGAGTTTAATTTTGAAATGGCGCACGCTCTGCATAACTACGACGGAGCGTGTCGTCATATTCATGGTCACTCGTACAAGTTTTTTGTTACTGTAATAGGTAGACCATCAGCTGTTGAGAGTAACCCTAAGAAGGGTATGGTGTTAGATTTTTCACTTTTAAAAAAGATAGTTGTGCCTCTTATAATAGAGCGATATGATCACGCTTTGTTACTTCCTGAGGTGGAGAGTAAGGGCGAACTATATAAATCTATTATTAAGGAGTACGAGAAGGTTGAGATAGTGAATTTTCAACCTACCTGCGAAAATCTTATTATTAGATTTGCCGAGATAATTATGAGTAAATTGCCCGAGGGGATTAAACTACACCATTTGCAACTAAACGAAACAGCCACATCATATGCCGAGTGGTATGCTGAAGATAATATCGAGCCGAAATTTATAGGCGACTAATAATTATATATGGAAAAATTATTTCTGATTGATGCTTATGCATTGATTTTTAGATACTATTACGCCTTTATTGGTAGGCCTATGCGTAATAAAGAGGGGCTAAATACCTCTGCAATATACGGCTTTACAAAATTTATTCAAGAGATTATCCGTGACGAAAAACCACACCATATAGGTGTTGCATTCGACCCAAAAGGGGGGAATTTTCGTAACCAATTATATAGCGAGTATAAGGCTAACCGCGAAGCTACTCCCGAAGATATAATTACCTCTGTTCCATACATTAAACGTATTCTTGAAGCTATGCATATTCCTATTTTGGAGGTTGCAGGGTACGAGGCAGATGACGTGATAGGTACAATAGCAAAAAAGGCTGCTTGTAACGATTTTGAAGTTTATATGGTAACCCCAGATAAAGATTACGGGCAGTTAGTTGATGACTGTATCTATATATATAAGCCTAAGCGTAGCGGATACGGTATTGATATTGTGGATAAGGCGCAGATTATGGCAAAATATTCGATAGATGACCCTATCAAGGTGATTGATATACTTGCTCTATGGGGTGATGCTTCGGATAATGTACCTGGTGTGCCAGGTGTAGGCGAGAAGAGTGCTATCAAGCTGGTTTCGCAGTTTGGCACAGTAGAAGAAATTCTATCTGATACTACACGTTTAAAAGGTAAGCAGCGAGAGAATATTGAGGCATCTACTCAGCTACTCGCTCTATCTAAGCAGTTAGTGACAATTAATATTGATGTGCCAATCACTTATGCCCCTGAGGAGCTAGAATTGTCGCCTGTTGACAAAGATAAACTAACAGAAATTTATCGCGAGTTAGATTTCCACTCATTTATTCACGATTTGCATGCAGGAGATAATCATATTAACAATCACCCTAAAGAGGGGTTCACTACTAAAAAAGTTGCTCCGCAGGCTGATGATAGCGAGATAGGAGGATTATTTGCCGCTGTAACCGAACCACAAGTTACACCTAAGGTTGAACCTATGGGGCTCTTTGATGTTACCGAACCTAGTGTAGAGTTAGCAGATATAAGCAACACTAATCATCTGTATAGCACTGTTATGCCTGAGGAGTTAGATGCTTTCATTGAACTTTTAATGATGCAAAAAGAGGTTTGTTTTGATAGTGAAACTTCATCGTTAGACCCTATCGGTTCAGAACTAGTAGGTCTCTCGTTCTCGTGGCAGGAGCATAAAGGGTACTACCTACCATACCGTGAAGAGTATGCTGATAAACTAAAACGATTCTTTGAGTGCGAGACGATAAGTAAAATAGGTCAAAATATAAAGTTCGATATTCTTGTTTTAAAGAGCGTAGGAATCGAAGTTAAGGGATATCTATGGGATACGATGATTATGCACTATCTGATTAATAGTGATGAGCGTCATAATATGGATTTCCTAGCAGAGAAATATCTTAATTATCGCCCTATTCCTATCTCTGATTTGATTGGTAAAGGGTCTCGCCAGTTATCGATGAAGGATATTGATGTTGCTCGTGTTGCCGAATATGCAGCCGAAGATGCCGATATTACTTATAGGCTATACAAGAGTATTAAGACCGAGATAGAGCGCGAGGGGTTAATGGAACTTTACTCTAAGGTTGAAGAGCCACTAATTAACGTGCTTGCCGATATGGAGTATGAAGG
>CAYJHM010000023.1:2352-11475 GCA_964369935.1 uncultured Rikenellaceae bacterium | reverse complement strand
GCGAATTATCCTCTATTGAGAGTAGTATCTGCGAAATAGCAGGTGATAGTACTATCAATATCAATTCGGCAAAGCAGTTAGGGGAGTTGCTATTCGATAAGTTGAAGATTGTGAGTAAGCCCAAAATGACTAAAACTAAGCAGTATAAGACCGATGAAGAGTATCTCTCGACGTTGAGTGGCAAGCACCCCGTAGTTGATATGATATTAGAGTATAGAGGATTGAAAAAGCTTCTTTCGACCTATGTATTGGCTCTTCCTAGATTAATAAGCGAGCGCACAGGGCGTATTCATTCGAGCTATAATCAGGCAGTTACTACAACAGGACGTTTAAGTTCAACAAATCCTAATTTGCAGAATATACCAATCCGTGATGAGAGAGGACGAGAGATTCGTGCCTCGTTCATTGCAAGGGATGGTTACTCGATACTTTCGGCTGATTATAGTCAAGTAGAGCTACGATTAATGGCGCACTTAAGTCAAGATGAGGCAATGATTGAGGCATTCAAAAGTGGAATGGATATTCATACTGCCACAGCAGCTCGTGTATATGGTGTTGAACCTAGTGAGGTTACTTCCGATATGCGTAGGGGGGCTAAAAGTGTAAATTTTGGTATAATTTATGGTATATCAGCATTTGGATTATCGGAAAATTTGGGTGTATCGCGCAGCGAGGCTAAATCTATAATTGATGGATACTTTGCAAGTTACCCAAAGGTTAAAGAGTATATGGATGGTGCAGTTGTTAAGGCTCGTGAGGAGGGTTACGCAACTACTCTATATGGTCGTCGTAGATTTCTAGCTGACATAAATTCAAGTAACCGTATAGTTGTTGGTTATGCCGAGCGAAATGCTATTAATGCCCCTATTCAAGGTAGTGCTGCCGATATTATGAAGCTAGCAATGGGGGGTGTTCATCGTGAATTAGCTGCTCAAGGTCTATCTTCAAGAATTATTATGCAGGTGCACGATGAGCTGGTATTAGAGGTAGAGAATAGCGAGAAAGAGCGTGTTAAAGATATTGTAATATCGCAGATGGAGGGGGCTGTAGAGTTATCTATACCACTCACGGCCGAATGTGGTATTGCTCTAAATTGGCTTGAGGCTCATTAGTGTTATTTTTATATGAAGATAATTAAATTCAAACTGCTAGCACAATAATATTGACTAAATTTTTGTTAGTATGATAAAAAATTAGTAACTTTGCGGCGTCTGCATATTGTGTGTGTGCAGATTTATGAAAAATATTAAATTATAGTAGATAATGAGTAAGCATAAAATCCTGTATGTGAATAGTAAGATGAAGCCCTATCTAGGAGATAACTACGAGGCTTTATTGTGTCACGATTTACCGCAGGCAATGCAAGAGCAGGGGTGTGAGGCGCGTGCTTTTATGCCACGATTTGGCGATATTAATGAGCGTCGTAGTCAGCTACACGAGGTTATAAGGTTATCAGGTAAGAATATAATGATTGATAAGACCGAGTATCAATTAATTATTAAGGTTGCCTCGTTACCGGTATCTCGTATGCAGATATATTTTATTGATAATGAGGAGTTTTTTCATCGAAAAGGCGAAGTAAATGATTGTGATGGAAATTCATATTCAGATAACGATGAAAGGTCTATCTTTTATGCAAGAGGGGTAATAGAGACCTCAACAAAGTTAAGGTGGTCACCTGATATTGTTCACTGTTTTGACTGGTTTACAGCTATTCTTCCACTATATGTAAAGAGAATGTTTAACGAACTATCACTTTTCGAAAATAGTAAAGTTATATTATCTCTGCACGATAATTTTTTCGAAGGCGAGCTAGATTCACGTATGGCGGAGAAGTTGATAGGGGATATCGTATCTGCTGAGGAGGGGGCTATTCTTTCGCCTCCAACATACGAAAATGTAATTAAGTTTGCTTTGCAATATGTTGATGGAGTGGTAATTGATAGTCAAAATCAAAATATACCAGAATCCTTAAAAAGTTTTATTTACGATTCAGGGATTAAAGTATTAGAGATAAAAGATAAAGAAAATTATATAAAGGAGTATTCAGATTTTTATGAGAAAGTATTGGGTTAATATAGTAAAGTCAGCATTTGGTCTGTTAGCAGCTTCAACACTGTTAGTTAGTTGTACAGACACTGACGAGAATTTAGGTAATAGTAGTTATCTTCCTTTTGGTGGTGAATTAACTACCTATTTCCATTCTATAGATAGTGGTTTCGAGATATCTACCGTAACAATTGATTCGATTGCTACAAGTAATTTATCATCCTCTCCTCTAGGTACTTGGATAAGGCCAGAATACGGTCTTGTTCAGTTTGGTTTTGTTGGCCAAGTATTACCTGATCCATATTTCTCTTTTGTTAGAGATCGTGAGCCATTTGGCGAATCTCCTGTTGTTGATTCGATTCACTTTACAATTCGTGCTAATTCGCACTATGCAGATAGTGAAAATAGGTATGATGTAACTGTTTACGAGTTAAATAAACCACTACCTTACCCAATCGATTCGACCTATTTCTCTAATTTTGATGTAGAAAAGTATATTAATCCTACACCATTTGCACACATTAATGTTGCGCCTGGCGATTATATTGATATTCCACTTACAGGTGCATCATACGAGAAAGCTAAGAGGGTTATGTCGCTATCGGCTGATGAATTAAAAGATGACGACTATATGCGTTCGTTATTTAATGGTTTCTATATCAAGACCTCTTCATCACAGTCGAACTCAAATCTTCAATATATTAACACTGATGTGTCGGGCTTAACAATTTATTACCATAATCAAGAGAAGGAGCCTGATACAACATATTTTAGTGTAAATTTCCACCGTACAGAAACTACGATATATTATACAACTGAGAGGAAAAACATTGCCTTTACAACTATCGATCACGACTATACGTTAAAAAATCCTGCACAAGGGATACATTTTGAAGAGGATGTTACCTCTGAGATTAGTTATGTTACGGGTTTAGGTGGTGTGATGACAAAATTTACAATTCCAGATAGCATAATAGATGAACTAAAAGCTGAAGTTAAGGCAAAAGGAGGAAGTAAAATTGTAGTTACCAATGCAACATTAACTGTTCCGAATGGTAATTCATCGCTCGATGCGCTTGATAATTTTATTTCGTTAGGTATGTACAAAAATTATCAACCGATTCGTGGTATGGTTGTTTCATCGGCCACAAATTACGAGTTTTATGATGGTGAAAATGTGCTAAATGATTACTCGGATATTGTAGGTACACTTTCATTATTCGGTGGGGTGCTTAACCGTTCAACTAACCAGTATCAAATGACGATATCTACTTTAGTTCAAGCGTTGGTTAATGGTACTTCTGAAACGAACACCGTAGAAATTGCTCCAGGCTATCTTGAAACAATGGCATTCGGTATAAGTTACCTAGAGAATAGCACAGCTAATCCAATATCGCTAGAGTTGATTTACTCAGTAATTTAGAGTTGATTTTTGTGAATGATAATTATAACTTTTAATCACCCTACGGGGGGTGGTTAAAAGTTCTTTAATTTTATAGATAAATAGAAATGGCAGAAAATCTTGTTATTGTCGAGTCGCCAGCAAAGGCGAAAACTATAGAGAAAATATTAGGTAAAGATTTTACCGTTAAATCAAGCTTTGGGCATATACGTGATCTTCCGAAAAAAGGGTTGGGTATAGATATTGCTGGTCGTTTTGAACCAGAGTATATCATCTCTGCGGATAAGAAAAATGTAGTATCGGAGCTTATATCGATGAGCAAAAAAGCTAAACGAGTGTGGCTTGCTTCCGATGAGGACCGCGAGGGAGAGTCGATTGCTTGGCACTTATCGCAGGTATTAGGTTTAGATGAGAGTAGCGCTAACCGTATTGTGTTTCACGAGATAACCTCTTCTGCAATTAAAGGTGCAATCGCTTCGCCTAGGGCTATTGATAAAAATTTAGTAAATGCGCAGCAGGCTCGTAGGGTGCTTGACCGTATTGTAGGTTTCGAAATCTCGCCCCTACTTTGGCGAAAGGTTAAGCCATCACTATCAGCAGGAAGGGTTCAAAGTGTTGCAGTTAGATTAATTGTTGAGCGTGAGCGTGAGATAATTGCTTTTGTAGGCGGTTCGTTTTATAAAGTGGTGGGTGATTTTACTATCACTAAAGGTGGAGAAGAGTATGCTATAAAAACGGAGTTATCAACTCGTTTTGCTACTAAAGATGAGGCTATAGCATTTATAAACGATTGTAATGGTGCATTATTCACTATATCTACAGTTGAAAAGAAGCCAGGTAAGCGTTCGCCATCAGCGCCGTTTACAACCTCTACTTTGCAGCAAGAGGCAGCACGAAAAATAGGGCTGTCGGTATCACAGACTATGCGAATAGCTCAAAAATTATACGAAGAAGGGCACATCACCTATATGCGTACTGATTCGCAAAATTTATCTAAGGAGGCTATCGCAGGTATATCTTCGGTAGTAAGTTCGGAGTATGGCGATAACTATTTAAAAGTTCGTAAATACGCAACTAAGAGTAAGGGGGCTCAGGAGGCTCACGAGGCTATCCGCCCTACCTATATGAGTAATCGTACTATCAACGGTACACCCCAAGAGAAAAAGCTATATAACTTAATCTGGAGTAGAAGTGTTGCTTCGCAGATGGCAGATGCAATACTTGAAAAGACAACTATTCAAATATCGAATAGTCGCAATAACTATCTTTTTGTAGCCAAAGGCGAGGTTGTTACATTTGAAGGTTTTTTAAAGGTATACGACTCTAAGGGCGATGATGTGCTTCTTCCGCCGTTAGTGGTTGGCGATAATATGAGTGCAACATCAATTGAGGGTATTGAGCGATTTGAGCAACGCCCTGCTCGTTATTCGGAGGCTGCATTAGTTAAGCAACTTGAAGATTTAGGAATTGGTAGACCTTCTACCTATGCTCCCACTATTTCAACTATTGTTAATCGTGGTTATGTGGTTAAAGATGATAGAGAGGGGATTGAGCGTAATTATGATGTAATCACACTTAAAGCGGGTAAGATTACTAATTCAACAAAGACCGAAAAGGTTGGAGTAGAGAAGTCGAAACTGTTCCCTACGGATATAGGAATGATTGTTACTGATTATCTGATGAAAAATTTCACATCGGTATTAGATTACAACTTTACCGCGTCGGTAGAGAATGAGTTTGATGAGATAGCCGAAGGGGGTATTGAGTGGCAAGATATGATGCGTCGTTTTTATGATGGATTTCATAAAGTAGTAGAGCAAGCTAATTCGCAAGATGGTGGCTATGCAACTTCAGAGCAGAGATTACTAGGTACAGATCCTGCTACAGGTAAATCGGTATATGCTCGTATGGGACGATTTGGTCCTATGGCTCAGATAGGGGAGAATGAGGGTGATGAAAAACCTCGATATGCGGGTCTTAAGCCAAATATGCTTATCGAAACCATTACTCTAGAGGATGCTTTGTCGCTGTTTGCCCTGCCTATAACTATAGGCGCATACGAAGATAAAGATATGGTTGTTGGCGAAGGGCGTTTTGGTCCATACATCCGCCATAACTCGGTATTTGTCTCTATCCCTAAAGATATGAACCCTCTATCTATCACAGCCGAGGAAGCTATCAACTTAATCGAGCAAAAACGTAAGAGTGATAGAGAGAAGGTTTTGAAGGTGTTTGAGAACGATTCAAAACTACAAATTTTAAATGGCAGATGGGGAGCATACATAGTGTATGATGGGGCGAATTATAAAGCACCAGCAGCAAAAAAAGAGATGCTAGCAACTCTTAGTTACGATGAGGTGATGGAGATAGTGAATTCTACTCAATCAACCTCCACTAAAGGGGCAAAGTCAGCAACTAAAGGCTCAACAACTAAAAGTGCAGCAACAAAATCAGCTACTACCACAAAAAAAGCTACTGCAGTTAAAAAAACAACGGCAACTAAAAAGGTTACACGTAAACCAGCAGCGGCTAAGAAGAAATAAAACATCAAGAGGGTGACTAAGAAGGTTAAATTACAACGCTTATTAGGCACCCTCTTGATAAATACAGGTAACCTTAACCCAACTTTATATTATGATAGCAAGCAATAGAGAGATTGAGTTGGCTCGTCAGTTTTTAACCTCAACAGGGGCAAATATTTTCCTTACAGGTAAAGCAGGAACGGGCAAAACAACGTTCCTACACGAGGTGGCACGTAATATCAATAAGCGTGTTGTGGTTGCTGCACCTACTGGAATAGCAGCACTTAATGCTAAGGGCGTAACTCTCCATTCGCTATTTATGCTACCCTTAACTCCTTATATCTCTGAGGGGAAAAACTTCGAAACAGCTAGGAAGAAATTCCAACGATTCAGTAAAGCTAAGTTGGCTGTTATTCGCTCTATGGATATGCTTATCATAGACGAGATAAGTATGGTTAGGTGTGATGTACTTGATGGTGTTGATTCGATTCTACGCAGAGAGCGTCGCAGTGATAAGCCATTTGGTGGTGTTCAATTATTAGTTATAGGTGATGCTTTTCAGTTAGCACCAGTATGCAGAGATGAAGATTGGGAGTTGCTTAAAGAGCACTATCCTACACCCTACTTTTTCGACTCGAAGGTGTTTAGGCAATGTGATTTTATCAATATCGAGTTAAAAGAAATTTTTAGGCAGAGCGATAACTCATTTACTAATATTCTTAATGCTATTCGTGATAATTGTGTTACAAACGAAATGCTAGAGACTATTAATAGTCGTTATATTCCAAATTTTAACCTATTAGCTAGCGAAGGTTACATCACTTTAACTACTCACGTATATAAATCTGACAATATCAACTCGCAAATGTTAGCTGCAATCGATTCTGCGGCCACTATTTATAGTGCAACGGTAGATGGAGATTTTCCCGAAAATATCTATCCTAATGATTCGGAGCTGGAGTTAAAAGTTGGTGCTCAGGTGATGTTTATAAAGAATGGATTAGCTGAAGAGCACAGATATTATAACGGAATGATTGCGGTTGTAACCGAACTAGGCGATAGTGGTGTTACTGTTCAGTTACCTTCAGGGGGCGATGAGTTGATTGTTACGCCTGTAGAGTGGGAAAATATAGAGTATAAATTAGATAGTAGTAGTGGCGATATTGATAGGGTAGTGAAGGGGAAATATCTACAGCTACCTCTTAAATGTGCTTGGGCTATTACTATACACAAGAGTCAAGGATTAACATTTGACAAGGCAGTTATCGATGTAGATAGGGCATTTGCTTTTGGTCAAACATATGTGGCATTCAGTCGTTGTCGCACTTTAGATGGTATAGTTTTAACTGCTCCTTTTACACCTCGCTCAATTGTAGGCAGTATAAATGTTGAGCAGTTTGGTATGCATATTCGAAATAATGAAGCTAACATTAACGATTTAGAGCTGTGTAAGCGTTATCACTATGGTTCAACTATAAATGATATTTTCGAGTTTGGGCGACTCTATAAACAACTTTCGCAATTTCTTGCTTTCGCCTCTTTTAATCTCGAAAATAGTTACCCTCAATATGTGTCGCAGTTACGTGATGCACTATCAGTAATGCCCAGCGATATTATATCAGTAGCGCAAAAATTTCAAAAACAGATAACATCAATTGTTAATCAGTCGGAAGATTATTGCAACGACTCGCACCTTAACGATAGGTTGACTAAGGGAGCTAATTATTTCAAAGATAAATTTTTAGCTATTGTTGATGTTGCCGAGCAGATTGGCTCTCTGTCACTTGATTCGAAAGAGCTATCCAAGCGACTTAAAGTGTTTAAATCAGACATAAACGAGGCTGTATCAATAAAAAAATCACTACTCGATATCTGCTTAGACGATGTCGGGTTTAGTGTTGAACGTTATTACAAAGCTAAGATAGGCACTCTAAAAGAGGATGAGAGTAGTACTAAAGAGGCAAAAGTTAAATCTAAGGTTAAGGCGCAAGCTGCTATTGCAGCAGATATTAAGCATGTTGACCTGTACGAGCGGTTACGAGAGTGGCGAAAAGAGAAAGCGGCTGTTAGTGATGTTTCAAACTTTGTGGTTCTTTCAAACAAAACACTGATTCATCTATCTACGGAGTTACCTATTACCCCTATCGAGCTTAAAAGAATAAATGGTATAGGCACTCAAAAATTTGAACTATATTCAGAGGAGTTATTATCTATTATAGGTGATTACTGTTCAGAAAATAGTATTTCAGTTGAACAGGAACGCAACGAGCTTGTTCTGCGTTTTGCTTCGGCCGATATCGAGGGAGAAAGTACAATCCAGCACTCACTACGTCTATTTAAGGGGGGTGCAACTATCGATGATATTGCTACTCAGAGAATATTAACTGCATCAACAATCAAAAAGCATCTGGCATCATTTATTTCATCGGGAGAGGTGCAAATAGAGGATATCCTATCTGTCGAAAGTTATACAAAAGTTAAACAGGCGTTTAACCAGTATGATGGTAAGTTATCTACCCTACGTACACTTGTAGACGAGAGTGTGTCTTACGAGGAACTAAGATTTGCCGTACAAATATTATCTGATTTATCCACCAAATAGATACTTAATATTTCTATTGCTATTTTTTCTTCAAAAATTTTGTAGATTAATTAAAAATGCTTTATATTTGTAATGTAAAAGGTGGTTATCCTCTGTTATGAGCATATTAATGGAGGTAACTGCTATTATAGATTATGGTGTAATTTTTTTTAACAAATAGTATGGAAGAGAAGTTAATGGTATTTAAATTCAAAGTGTTAAGTGCAGATGACGATAACTTTATTCGAGATTATGAGCTGAGGTACGACTCAACACTTTTAGATTTTCATAAGCTAATATGCGATGATTTAGGTTTTGATGATGAAGAGATGGCCTCATTTTTCCTGTCTAATGGGCAATGGGAGAAGCAAAACGAATTCACTCTTATAGATATGGATGACGAGGGCGAAGATGGTCCTGTATCTATGGATTCAATTCTGCTTGCTCAGATAGTCCGTCAGAAGCACGAGCGATTAATCTATATGTACGATTTATTAAATGATAAGAGTTTATATATCGAACTTATCGAGGCTCATAAAGGAAATAAAAATGCCGAATATCCACTTATT
>CAYJHM010000023.1:0-2342 GCA_964369935.1 uncultured Rikenellaceae bacterium | reverse complement strand
GCTTTCTCTCAAGGCGATGCCCCTAGCCAGTTCGGTGAAGAGCGTGAGGGAGCCATTTATGATGAGATGATAAGCGAATTTGGTGACGACTATGATGATATGTATCAAAATGATTATGATGATTATGGCTCGGATGGCGATAGTTATGGTGATGATTTTGGTTATGGTGATAGCTATGATGATGAATATTAATCATAGTTAATGATGGATAATTATCTAATTGTAATAACTGGTCCGACAGGAGTGGGCAAGAGCGATTTATGTATCGCCCTTGCTCAATCTTTATCTGCACATATCGTGTCGTGCGATTCTCGTCAGTTATATTCAGAGATGCGTATAGGTACTGCTGTGCCAAGTATCGAGCAATTAGGGGCTGTCCCTCATCACTTTATCCAAAGTCGCTCCGTTTGCGAGCCCTATTCGGCTGGGGATTATGAGAGTGATGCCATCAAGCTCCTAGAGCAACTTTTTACCTCTAATAGTTCGGTTATGATGGTAGGAGGTACGGGGCTGTATATTGATGCAGTAACTAAAGGTTTCGATGATATGCCTGAAGTGTGCGAAATGGTACGTCAAGAGTTGCGTAGTAGGGTAGCACAGGGGCAATATAGTCAACTTGTAGAAGAGCTTCGTGTGTTAGATAGTGAATATTATAATAGTGTTGATATAAATAATACTCAGCGTGTAGTGAGGGCACTAGAGGTAATTAAGTCTAGCGGTCAGCCATTTAGTTCATTCCGTCGCCAAGGTACTAAAGAGCGTAATTTTAAGGTTATCAAAATAGCTATCACACGTGATAGGGAAGAGCTATATAACCGAATTAACCAGAGGGTCGATTCAATGGTAAATGATGGTTTAGTTGCCGAGGCAACCTCTCTGTATAGTTATCGAGCACTTAATGCACTTAACAGTGTTGGTTATCAAGAAATTTTTTCTTATCTCGACGGTGATATTACTCTTCACGAGGCTATCGAACTAATTAAGCGAAATAGTCGTCGTTATGCTAAAAGACAACTCACGTGGTTAAGACGCGACTCTGATGTTATTTGGTTAGATGCTAGCCAGTTCGAACAGTTATGTAGTAAGGTTGATTCGCTCAATTCGTTACTTGATTATCTTAAACTATGAATATATTAATTATACATAATAGATACAAAGTTAGGGGAGGCGAAGAGATAGTAGTCGAGACTCAACAGCAACTTCTCACCGAGCAGGGGCATAATGTACATACCTATATACGTGATTATAGCGAGATATATGGATGGCGAATGGGGCGTATTAAATCTTTTTTTTTAGCTTTAAATAACAAAAAGTCTTATCGTGATGTTTCTCGAATATTAAAAGAGTGTAGCATAGATAAGGTTATTATTCATAATATATTCCCAATCATATCACCCTCAATTTTTAGAGCACTAAAAAAAACAGAGGTAGAAGTTATCTATTATGCAAATAATTATCGTCTTTTGTGTCCTACGGGGCTCTTTATGCGAAATGGTAGACCTTGTGAGAAGTGTACGGGGGGGCTTCGAGAATTTAATTGTATCGCTCATAAGTGCGAAGGTACCTTTTTTGGTAGTGTAGCCTATGCTATACGTTCGTTTAATGCTCGTATGGGCGGCTATTATAACTGGGGTATTGATAGAGTAGTTGCTCTTACCTCTTTTCAGAAACAAAAATTTATTCAACACGGAATAGATGCTCAACGGATTGATGTGGTCGAAAATTTTGCATTATGTCAAGGGCTTGAGGTTGATAATTCGTCTCAGCGAGATGGTTCAGTGCTCTTTGTAGGACGTTTCTCTTTTGAAAAGGGGTTCGATTTGGTATTCGAGGTGGCAAAAGCATTTCCGAATACAATTTTTAAAATGGCAGGAGCGTACAACAGCTCTGTATTGGCAAAATATGATATACCTAGTAATGTTAAATTGTTGGGACAGTTAAATATCGAACAATTAGTGTCACTATATCGCACCTCAACAGTTATGCTTATGCCAACACGAGTTTATGAGGCCTATCCTTTGAATATAATAGAGGCTTCCGTTAATATGCTTCCTGTTGTTGCCTCTCGTATTGGAGCTGTCGAGTCTATTGTTGAGGATAAAGTTACGGGATTGTTATTCGAACCTGAGAACATAAATCAAATTATAGAGACATTAAACTTGGTGCTTTCAGATCAGGTTATGCGACTAAAACTAGCTCAAAATGGCTATCATTATTTTTCTCGATTAAATCAGCGAGATAGGTATATTTCGGGATTACTTAGAATTTCATCTAAATAGCATTTTTTTTTAGCAACAATTTTTCATTTTGATATTCAGGGGTTTAGCATTTTCCGAAAAAAT
>CAYJHM010000022.1:0-16314 GCA_964369935.1 uncultured Rikenellaceae bacterium | reverse complement strand
GGTGCCTATATGGGAGCAACAGCTTTAGGTATATTTACTGCTCAAGAGGCAGGAGCAATCGCTATTATTGGTGGTGCTGATGGTCCTACGGCTATCTTCTTATCATCTAAGCTAGCTCCAGACCTAATGGGTGCAATCGCTATCTCGGCATATTCATATATGGCTCTTGTGCCAGTTATTCAGCCGCCAATTATGCGTCTATTAACAACAAGCAAAGAGCGTGTTATGCGTATGAAAACTCCTCGTATGGTAACACAAACAGAGAAGATTTTATTCCCTCTAGTTGGGGTGTTATTAACCTGTTTCCTTGTTCCGTCGGGTATTCCACTACTAGGAATGTTATTCTTTGGTAACCTACTTAAAGAGAGTGGTGTTACTCGTCGTCTAGCTGAGACTGCTCGTGGTCCACTTATCGATATTGTAACTATCCTTATCGGGGTAACAGTAGGAGCATCTACACAAGCTTCTACATTCCTTAACCCTAAGTCGTTACTTGTATTCGGATTAGGTGCTGCATCATTCGTAGTTGCTACATTCTCGGGGGTACTATTCGTTAAACTTATGAATAAGTTCCTTAAGCCAGAGAACCGTATCAATCCACTTATCGGTAACTCGGGAGTATCGGCTGTGCCAGACTCTGCACGTGTATCGCAAGAGGAGGGTCTTAAGTACGACAAGAAGAACTATCTTCTTATGCACGCAATGGGACCAAATGTTGCTGGTGTAATTGGTAGTGCCGTAGCGGCAGGTATCTTATTAAGTTTCTTAGGATAATTATATTAGCTATAAGATGGTGGCAGTTCCTTATGGGGCTGCCACTATTTTTTTTTGGCTAATTTTTTATTTTTATTAGTGATTATTCGAAATTTATTCTTAATTTTGTAGGATATATTATTGAATATTGAGTATGGGTAAAGTTATTGCTTTAGCAAATCAAAAAGGTGGGGTTGGAAAGACCACCACAGCTATAAATTTAGCAGCATCGTTGGCTGTTATGGAGAAACGAGTGTTGCTTATTGATGCCGATCCGCAGGCTAATGCCACTTCTGGATTAGGTGTGAGCGATTCGGACGCAGGTATATATGAAGTATTGATTGGATTTAAATCAATATCAGAGGTGGTTGTTGCTTGTCCAAGTGTTGATAATCTTGATATTCTCCCTTCAGATATTAATTTAGCAGGAGCAGAGAGCGAGCTGCTAAATGTTGAGCGTGGAGCAATGAGATTACGTATTGCACTTGAGGAGGTGAAGGATAATTATGATTTTATATTGGTTGATTGTTCGCCATCGTTAGGGCTTACTACTATTAATGCATTGAATGCTTCGGATAGTGTAATAATTCCTGTTCAGAGCGAGTATTTTGCTCTTGAGGGGTTAGGTAAACTGCTTAATACAATCAAAATTATTAAGAGTAAGCATAATCAAGAGCTTGATATCGAGGGTTTTGTTATAACAATGTATGACCCTCGTCAAAAATTAGCTAATCAAGTTGTTGAGGATGTTCGTCAGCACTTTGGAGATATGGTATTTAATACAATTATACAGCGTAATGTGCGTTTAGCCGAGGCTCCTAGCTTTGGTTTACCAACACTATTATATGATGCTGCGTCGAAGGGGGCTAAATCTTATGTCTCGTTAGCAGGTGAGGTTATTGAGCGTAATAGTTAAAAAGTTAAATTTTATTTATGGCAGCAAAGAAACAGGTAGGCCTAGGGCGTGGATTAGGTGCTATTTTAGATATTGGAGGAGAGAAGTCGACCCCTACTGTTCCACAAAAAGAGTTGGCTAAAAGTCTCTCGTCGGTTGTTGAGCTTGAGTTATCGAAAATTGATCCTAACCCACAGCAACCAAGAACTAACTTCAGTGACGACTCTATTAACGAGCTAGCTCAGTCTATTAAGTCGGTAGGTTTAATTCAGCCTATCACTGTAAGAGAGGATAATTACGGGCGTTATACGATAATAAGCGGCGAGCGTAGATTTAAGGCATCTCGTGTAGTTGGTCTTGAGAGTGTTCCTGTATATATTCGTAAAGCAGAAGATGAGACACTACTTGAAATGGCTCTTGTAGAGAATATTCAGCGTGAAGACCTTAATCCTATGGAGATAGCTATATCGTTAGATAGGTTGATTAAAGAGTGTTCTATTACCCAAGAGGTGTTATCTGAAAGGATAGGTAAGAGTAGGGCAGCTATATCAAACTATATCCGTTTGTTACGTCTACCAGCTGCTGTTCAGTCGGCTATTTCAAATGGTGTTCTATCGTTAGGGCATGCTAAAGTAATTTTATCTGTCGATGACGATGCTCTGAAATGTGATATTGCTGAAAAGGTTATAGCTGAAGAGCTATCTGTCCGTGATACTGAGCGATTAATTAAGGCTTTAGTTGAGGCGAATAATCCTCGTAGCACGAAAGTTGAGAAGAAGGAACAAAAAATTTCTGTTGCTGCTATTAAACTGCGCGACACGCTAAAGGGTATGCTTAAAGGTAAAGTAACTATATCGCAGACACCTAAAGGGGAGTCGAAAGTAACATTTACTATCAAAGATAGTAAGGAGTTAGAGCGACTGTTAAATAAACTATCTTAATCTCTATATTTACTGTGGTTATAAATAGGTTTTTTCTGTCGGTTTTATTTGTACTACTATTTACTGCTGTATCTGATGTTTACGCAGTAGATAAGGGTGCTGTTGTTGTGTCGGATTCAACCGAAGTGAAGATAGAAAATAAAGATACTAAAAAGAGACGACTATTTGCTAGAAAGGCATCAAGAAAGGGCACAAGTGAGAGTGTTGAATCGGTTGATTCATTGAAAAAACAGCTTACGTTTGATGAGCTCAAAGGAATTGATAAAGTTAAGTATCTAGTCGATTCGTTACGTAGTGGTGGTGTATCGGTTGATTCGCTAACTATTGATTCGTTGGCCAGGCGTTACTTCACCGACACAATTGTTGTTAAGGGGGGGGTATTACCCAAAATTAATGCCGATGGTAGTCTTTCGAATGCAAGAATATTAGATTCGCTTATCTATGCAGAGATTCTTGATTTGGGTAAAAAGAAAAAATCGAAAGAGGATAGGGTAAATATTTTTAAAGATTCGCTTTCGTTTTCACGTATGAGTACTACGGCAATTGTTTTCCCTGGTTATGGGCAGATTCATAATCGTCAGTATTGGAAACTGCCTGTCTTGTATGGTAGTGTGTCGGGGTTAGTTTATGCAGGTGCACGTGTGGGGCAACAGGCTAAAAGTTACACCAATCAGTTCAATTTGGCCGTTGCAAATGGTAATCAAAGCGAGATTGATAGGCTATACGGCAAGAGTAGAGATTATAAGACAGCTAGTACTCTTTTGTATGTGGGGGCTGGTTTAACCTATATGTACTTTTTAGCTGATGGGGCATTTAACTATAAAGGTAAAGAGGACTCTAAGAGTAGGGCGTCGTACCTTGCTTTTATGTTCCCAGGTGCTGGTCAGATTTACAATAAGCAGTATTGGAAGTTACCTATTGTTTATGGTGGGTTCGCTACCTTTGCTTATATTATTAACTTTAATGGCAGGGGATATATTCGTTATAATAATGCCTATGAAGCGGTGCGTGATGGGCTACCAGATGAATTTAATGGGCATTTCTCATTGGATGTGTTGAAAAATTCGAAAGATAATTTTAGACGAGCACGTGATATGGCGATTCTCTATACTTTTGCTTTTTATATGATTACGGTGGTTGATGCCTATGTGTCGGCAAGCTTTAAACAGTACGATGTGTCGGATGATTTGTCTTTTAGGGTAGCGCCAACAATTAACTATGTTAATCACGCCAACACGCCTTATCGTACCTCTAGTGGAGGGGGGAATTATGGATTATCCCTCTCGATAACGTTTTAACCCAATTTTAGATTTTAAACTCAAATATAATATTATGAAGATGTTGAAGTTATTGCTTATATCTTTTGTTGCTTTTTTATGCGTTACCAAGGTAAGTTCGCATATTAGCAACGATAACCCGCCCTCGGGGAGATATGGCGGTATAGATATTTCACGTCTCGATTCGTTACTTTCAGAGTATTATCACACTCAAACATTAAAAATAAATGATACCCTATCGCCCGATTTTATTTATCTAACCGAGCAGCAATTAGAGCAAGAAGATGGTCTCTCTCTCGATTCGATATATAAATTGCGTTTGGGTATGATGTCATCTATTATTCAAATTCCATATAATCACATTGTGCGCGAACAGATAGATAGGTATGTGAAGTATAAACGAACTACAGGAAACACCTTTGGTCTATCAATGCGTTACTTTCCTCTTTTTGAGGAGGAGTTGGCAGCAGCAGGTTTACCAGTAGAACTTAAAATGTTACCTGTTATCGAGTCGGCACTTAAACCCGATGCTGTATCGTATATGGGGGCTGGTGGATTATGGCAATTTACGCACTCAACGGGAAAGATGCACGGCTTGAAGGTAAATACATATATCGACGAGCGATTTGATCCTGTAAAATCAACCAAAGCAGCTTGTCAGTTTCTGAAAAGTTTGTATAGTATATATAACGATTGGACTCTAGCTTTAGCGGCCTATAATTGTGGGCCCGGTAATGTAAATAAAGCATTGGCAAAGGTTCCTAACGCTACAAATTTTTGGGATATATATTACCATTTACCTATGGAGACAAGGGGATATGTCCCAGCTTTTATGGCTGCCACCTACGTTTATGCTTTCCATCAGGCACACGGTATAGAATTTGTAGTGCCTAGATATCCGATTATTACTGATACGGTAGTGGTGGCTAATCAGTTGCTCCATTTTAAGCAGATTACCTCTACACTTGATCAAGTATCCATTGGAATGTTACGTGAACTGAATCCTATGTATAAAAGTGATATAGTGCCAGCTTTATCAGAGCCTCAGCATATTATCTTGCCACAAGAGAGTATATCCGAGTTTATTGATAAGCAAAAAGAGATATACGCCAAGGCGCCTATCTATCTTAGCGAGCATACACACGATTCGAGTAGAAATTTGACACGAGATGGATATGTAATTCATAGGGTGCGAAGTGGCGAGGCACTCAGTATAATTGCTCGTAAGTATAGGGTAAAAGTTAGTGATATTATGAGGTGGAATCAGCTCAAAAGTGCTAGTAAAATACGGGCAGGTCAGAAGTTACGAATCTATCTCTAAATAGTTGTTATGAATAAGTGTTTAATAGTTGAATTTTAGGTAATATATAAAATTTTTATTATATTTGTAGAAATTTTAATAGAACGTAACCTAAATTTATCAATTATGAATGCAAAACTTAGAGTAGCACTATCGTTATTCGTATTTTTATTATTAATCTCCTGTGGAGAGAAAGAGCCAGTGGTACCTCCAATCTTCGAACTTGATAGGGATTATGAGATTATTGATGTTCACTCGGTAGAGGGTAGTGAGAGGGTGCCTGTTACTACAAATTTAAATTGGGATAGCGAAATACAGCTCTCATCTGATTCGGATTGGTGTGATGTATCGCTTGACGACGACTCGTCGAATACTATATTAATAGAATATGAAAACTCTGAAGAGGTAGAGCTACGTAGTGCACTTATAACAATAAAAACTACGGCAGGTGATTTCTCGATTAAACTTCGTCAGATAGGGATAGGTGCTGCAATCCTGATTAATCCTCCAGTGTTGACTTTCGATAAAGATGGTCAAACGTTAGGTGTAACTGTAACATCGAATGTTGATTTTGAAGTTACTCCGCAGGCTGGGAGCGAGTGGCTAACATCTGTTGAGGGTTCAAAAACTAAAGCTATGAGCGATTATAGCTATAGCTGGAGCGCAGGTTCGAACTTCTCTGTTTACGAGCGTGAGGCAATAATTAATTTCAAGAGTGCTGATGGTACAGTTAATATAGACTATGTTATTAATCAAGCGGCGCAGAATGGAAACCCTGCCGAGGTAGAGGTTCCAAGCGATATATTAATTAAACCTTCGGGCGGTAGTGCAAGCGAGAGCCAGCAAGGGCAGGGGATTGATAAAAGTTATGATGGGAAGTTTGCCGCTGATAACTCAGATCCATACCACTCGCCGTGGGGTGCATCGGCTAATTTTCCTATTACCTTAGAGTACGAGTTCGATAGTAAACCAGATATGGATTATATAGTCTACTACACACGTAGTGGCAATGGTAATTTTGGCGAACTATCTGTGTACATTGCAACAGAGGAGAGCCCTAATTATACCTTAGTGGGCGATTATGATTTCAAGATGCAGAACTCGCCAAGTAAAATCTCTTTCAGCGAAACTAAGCAAAAGGTTACAAAGGTGAAATTTGAGGTTCGTAGTGGTTTAAATAACTTCGTTAGTTGCGATGAGATGGAGTTCTATAAATCGAATGTAGAGAGCGAACTTAACACTAGTTTATTAAAGGTATTTACTGATATAACTTGTAGTGAAATTAAGAGCGATGCTACAATGGATGATATAGAAAAGTTACCCGACTACTTTAAGGTGTTAGCTAATACTTTAAATGGTGATGGGTATAGCGAAAGAGATGCTAATTTCCGTATCCGTGAATATAAACCTTACTCGAATGTAGAGGAGTGGGCAGACAAGTTAATGACTAATAGGTATTCGCCATTAGATAACTGTACCGGAATAACTGTTGAGGCCGATGATGTGATTCTTGTGTTGGTGGGCGAGACTCACGGGGCAAATATCTCTCTTCAGTGTATAACAGAGACCGAAGTTGTAGGCGATGTTTATATGCTTAACGAGGGGATAAATAAATTATCAATAAAACGGGCGGGGCAGTTATTTGTAATCTACACCGATGTGCCATCTAGTCAGCCAATTAAAATTCACTTCCCTGCTTATAATGGTAAAGTTAATGGATTTTTTGATATTAACGAGCATATAACAGACCAAAAATATAAAGAACTTCTTGCAGCATCGCACTATAAGTATTTCTTTGTTAGGGGCAATCTAGTTACTTTTTACTTCCATCGTCAGGCTATGCTTGATGTTGTGCCCGATCAAATCATATCTGCTGTTGAACTATGGGATGACCTTGTGGGATGGCAGCAAGAGCTTATGGGTATCGAGGATGTCCGTCCTTCACAAGTAAATAATTCACTTCTTGCAATATCTGTTGAGGAGGGTTATATGTGGGCTTCTCAGTATCGTATGGGATTTATTCATACCTATCTCGAAAATATTCTATTGCGAGATAAAGTTATGGCTGCTGCCGATAATGCGTGGGGGCCAGCTCACGAGATGGGACATATGCACCAGCAGGCTATCAATTGGCCTAGTGCGTGGGAGTCTTCTAATAATCTATTCTCTAATTATACCATATATAAACTGGGGAAGTACCTATCGCGAGGCTCAGAACTTGAATATCTTGCACGTGCACGTTATGTTAATAACAATTCGTGGGCTAAGATGGAGAATGATTCAGGAGGCGAGGATACCGAGCTGCATATGCGCATGAATTGGCAGTTATGGAACTACTTCCACCGTTTAGGGTATAAGAGTAATTTCTTTCAAGAGTTATTTAAAGAGATGCGACTTGAGGGTAACCGTATAGATATTAATAAGCCAGGCGAGGCGCAGATGAAGTTTCTTAAAGCGGTATGTAAAGTTGCTAATATGGATATGACAGAGTTTTTCGATGCTTGGGGATTTTTGATTCCTGTTGATGCTACGGTCGAGCAGTACGGAACGTATCACTATGTTGTGACCGAGCAAATGATAACAGAAGCTCATAACGAGATGTCTGCCTATGCGCATAAAGCCCCACCTATTCACTACCTAGAGGATAGAAAACAGACTGATACTTATATAGGTAATTATAATGTTGGAGATGTTGGGCACTATTCGCAGTTTGCCGATAGTGGAGTGGCAATCACAAAAATGCCAACCTATACTATGGTTGATAGAACAATTAAGATTACAGATGGTGAAGAGGCTGTTGCTTTCGAGATTGTTAAAAATGGCGAGGTTATCTATTTCTTTAATCACTTCGAGATGAAAATACCAGATGGAATATCACTTGATGGAATTGAGTTGAAGGCAGTGTCGGCTAAAGGAAATCGTGTAGAAATCAGTATAAAATAAGTAGTAAATTTGAATCATTTCTGATTATATATGTGTTAATAGTATTCAATTTTTGAATTGAAGAGATAAATTATTGATTTTTTTATCGAAATTATTCAATTTTGTTTAAATCGCCCTTGCAGATATTTGTGAGGGCGATTTTTGTGCATTTTAAGGTCGTTATTTGGTAGTTTTTTGTAGGTAAAAACATTTTTTTATTAAAATAAACTGAAATAAATTTGGTTTATTAATGTTTTATTATTAAATTTGCATGTTCTTAGTTGATAAGCAATTCTGGTTGCTTAGTAAAAATGAACAAAAAATGTTTGATAATGAAATCAGTTTTTAGATACTGCCTTGCTAAAAATTGGTTATTGTGCGTAGAGGCAGAAAAATTTTAAAAAAAATGAAAAACTTATCAAAATCTTTAGCTATTCTACTATTAGTAGTGCTATCAATTTCGTGTAACAGAAAGGATGTTTACTATCCAAATGTATGTGACCAAACAGAGACAGGAACAAAAGCTGAATGTTCTTTAACAATTCCACTAGATTGGAGTGAAGTAGAATCAAAATTACCTCTATTAACTTCTGCTCACCTTTATGTTTATGATGAGGAAGGAAACTTTATTATGACAGAGGTTGCTGCTTACGGTAAAGACTTTGTTCTTGATTTACCAGCTGGTACAACATATAATTTCTTTATTACAGATAACTTATTAACTGCAGAAGATACAGGTAAAGGATTAGTTTTAGATCATATCGAAGATTTCTACAAAGCGTCTTTCTCTAGTACAGGGCAACAAGCTGAGGGATTAGGTTATGGACAATCACCAGTTAAGCCATTTGCATTTGCTAAGATAGAGAACTACGTGATACCTGAGGGTTCGAAGAGTGAAACATATACAGAGGCAATTAAGCCATCGCTTGGAACAGTAGATGTTAAGGTAAGAGAGATGGTAGGTGATTATCTGTCTTTCTCGGGTTCTGATCTAGAAAATGGTGAGATGGGTGAGTTAGCTAATATGTTTACAGGTACAGGTGAAAATCTTACATTCACAGAAGAGGGTCTTCAGGAATTCTTAGCGTACGCATCTTCAGAAATGTTAGGTGGTGTGCAAGGTGTATCTATATTAATTAACAATATGCGTTCGGCTGTCGTGCCTCACAAACCTGAGTATAACGGTGCACAATCAGTAATTGTTGGCGATGGTGATTATGTTGCAACTATAGGTATGGATATGGAGTACTTCCAGGTATATTACTATGAGTCAGATGATTATTATGAGATATTCATTCCAATCTATATTGAGTTCGCATTCTCTACATTTGGATTTATAAATAACCTTGAGCTTCTACCTGGGCAATCATATTTAGTGTCTGCTTACGAAGGTTATAACGGTATAAGAACTATAAGTACCCTACTTACAACAGAGGGAGAGGAGCCTAACTTTATGATTGAGAAAGATGAGTTTGGACACCTAACTTATATCATCTACGGAAGATTCCTTGAGCCAGAATTGAGCTAGTTATAACCCTTAAATAATTAGATGAATATGAAGCGCATATTATTGCTACTAACAGTAGCACTATCTACACTAGCTGCTAATGCACAAGTAGATGAAGTAAAGACAAGAATATATTTTAAGCAAGATAAATCAAACTACGAGGCATTCTTTCGCAATAACTTAGATATGATGAAAGAGTTACAGCGTACACTTATCCTTCACGAAGTTGATTCGATAACAGTGATAGGTTCAGCCTCAATCGAGGGTTATGAGCGTCGTAACATAACACTAGGTAAAGAGCGTGCGGAGAGCGTAAAAGCTGAAATTGCTAAGTTTGATGATGTTATAGTAAACACTACATCGTTTGGCGAGGATTGGGAGGATTTTATCCGTTTAGTTTCTCAAACAGACCTAGTAGATAAAGCTGAGATTCTAGCTATCGCTAATCGTACAGATATATCTAACGACCAAAAAGAGCGTCTAATGATGTCGCATAAAGAGTCGTGGAAATATATCGAGGAGTATATCCTACCTAACCAACGTGCTGGAGTATCGTTTGTGATATATTACAAAGAGCCAATTGGTCGTGATACAGTTATTATTAGAGAGATTCACCAGCAACAGTACGATTACCGTTTAGATACAGTTACAAAGCCGTTATTCGCTATTAAAACTAATATGCTTTATAATCTTGCAACTGCTCTTAACATCGAGTTAGAGGTGCCAATGGGACGTCACTGGAGTTTAGCTGCTGGAGTAGTAGCTCCATGGTGGGGAACTGCAGCAACAAATTTCACTGATGATGCTCGTTCAACATTCAAGATGGCAGTAGGTAACCTTGAAGCAAGATTCTGGTTACGTTCGCACGAGAAGAAGATGTTCTCAGGACTATTTATCGGAGCATACGTTAATGCAGGTATCTACGATCTAGAGAAAGATTTTAAAGGTTATATGGGCGATTTCTACGGTGCTGGTTTAAGCCTTGGATTCTCGCATAGGGCATTCAATAGCGATAATTTCCGTATCGAGTATTCTGCAAGTTTTGGACATATAGATACACAGTATAACTACTACACAAGAGTTAAGAGTGAATATCTAGGTTCAGATGCAATAGCATGGGTTCCATTCTACCAGTATACAGATAATTTAAAATATCTAGGACTTACAGAGCTTTCAATATCTCTGTCTTGGATTATCAATAAGCGCACAGTCAGATTAGTGAAATATTAATAACTTCACTTGACACTTCATTTTTTTTCTGAGTACTTGTGGCGAATATTCGCCGCAAGTACAAAGCGCATAAAAGAAAAAAAATAAATTACCCTCATTTTGAGAATTCTCAAAATGAGGGTAATTTATTTTCTGGGGAAAAGCCTTCTGCTAGAAAGAACTACTCCTCGATAGATTGCGTTATACGCATAGCACAGAAATGAGGACCGCACATCGAGCAGAAATCAGCATCGCCATTAACATCTTTCATCATTTCAACGTGATAACTTCCTGCTGTTTCAGGGTCTAGTGATAGGTTAAATTGATCTTTCCAGTTAAAAGCGTAACGTGCAATACTCATACGTAGATCACGATATCTAGCACCTGGGTGCCCTTTCGCTATATCGGCAGCGTGTGCAGCTAATTTGTAGGTTATAATTCCCTCACGTACATCGTCCTTATTTGGTAATGATAGGTGCTCTTTACGTGTAACATAGCATAGCATAGCTGTACCAAACCAACCAATCATAGCTGCCCCGATAGCCGATGTTATATGGTCATACCCTGGTGCTATATCTGTTACTAGGGGGCCTAATGTGTAGAACGGTGCTCCTTTGCAATGCTCTACTTGTTTAGTCATATTCTCTTTTATCATATGCATCGGAACGTGACCAGGCCCTTCGATAATAACCTGAACATCGTGTTTCCATGCAATCTCTGTAAGCTTACCTAAGGTCTCTAGTTCGCCAAATTGAGCTGGGTCGTTTGCATCAGCTATCGAACCTGGACGTAAACCATCACCTAACGAAAAGGCTACATCATACTCCTTAAGAAGTAAGCAAATATCTTCGAAATGTGTATATAAGAAATTTTCACATTTGTTATGCTCCATCCATTTAGCCATTATCGACCCACCACGTGATACTATACCTGTCACCCTTTTTAGAGCGTGAGGGATATGCTCGCGTAGTATTCCTGCGTGTATAGTGAAATAATCAACACCTTGCTCACACTGCTCTACAAGAGTTTGACGGAATACTTCCCAGTTCAAATCTTCTACCTTTCCATTAACTTTCTCTAGTGCTTGATACATCGGGACAGTTCCGATAGGAACAGGTGTATTTCGTAGTATAGCCTCGCGTGTTGCGTGAATATCGCTACCTGTTGATAGATCCATAACAGTATCAGCACCCCACTTAACCGACCACATAGCTTTCTCTAACTCCTCTTCGATAGATGAACCAAGAGCTGAATTTCCTATGTTTGAATTGATTTTTACCAAGAATTTTGAACCAATAATCATTGGCTCGCACTCAGGGTGTTTAATAGATGATGGGATAATTGCACGACCTTCTGCTACCTCCGTGAGCACCATCTCTGGAGTTATCATATTTTCGCCTAGCACCTTTTCTGATAAACCTTGATTCTCTCTTATTGCCACATACTCCATCTCTTCGGTTATGATACCTTGACGGGCAAACCATAATTGAGTTTTGTGACCTCCGTACTCTTTAAAGCGGCGCTCAATCCATTGGCTACGTAGCTTAGGTAGTCCAACTTCGATATCTACTTCGTAATCACTATTGGTGTATGATCCTGTTGTGTCGTAAAGGGTGATAGTGTTATCGCCCGCTAACGACACCTCTCTCATTCCAACCTTAATATCGTGAATTGTTCCAGATTGATACACCTTTCGAGCACCATACTTCGAAATGTTAAATAATTCCTTTTCCATATAAAATAATAAGTTAAGCTGGGCAAGGCAATTTTGAGCATCTCCCTTCGATGGCATTATCCATATCAGGTTCAATGGGTATAATCTCAGCAATTTATATGTTTAATTCTCAAAATTGCACCCCGCAAATTTGGCACAAATATAGACAATTTATTTTAATCTGCAACCACGAAATGTCCTTTAAGACGAAATAATTTAAAAAAAATATTAAAATAATTGTTGTTATATAATAAACAGTATTATCTTTGCGGTATGTTAGCGGTAAAACTAATTACTATATTAAATAAATATTAAAAAATTAATTTATGAGTAACCTTTTTTCATCTTCCATTGGGAAGAAGATTGTAATGAGCCTTTCAGGTCTGTTTCTGTTGGTTTTTCTACTTATTCACTTAGTGGCAAACCTATTTATTTTAGCAGGAGCCGAGGCCTATAACGAGGTGTGTCACTTTATGGATACCAATCCTCTTATTCGTGTAATGGTTCCAGTCCTTGCACTTGGATTTGCTATCCACATCTTTTATGCCTTTTTGTTAACTTTACACAACCTTAAGGCGAGACCTGTAAAGTATGCTGTAAAGCGTCATCAAGGTTCATCAAGTTGGGCATCACGTAATATGTTGATTCTAGGTGTAGTTGTTGTGGCTGGTCTAGGATTACATCTAAACGATTTCTGGGCTCAGATGCAGCTTAAAACTCTTATGGGTATCCACGAGGGTCTAATTCCTCCTTATGTGCTTATTACTAATAAGTTCAGCAGTTTGTATATAGTTATTATGTACACTCTATGGATAGTTGCTCTGTGGTTCCACCTTACACACGGATTCTGGAGTGCTTTCCAGTCGATCGGGTTAAGTAATCAGAAGTGGATTAAGCGTCTTAAGTGTGCCTCATCAATCTATTCGTTTATTGTTTGTGGTGGCTTTATCGCTTTAGCTTTATATGTATATTTTATCAATCTGTAAAAAAAATAGTATATTATGAATATATTGGATTCAAAAATACCTGCTGGGCCTATTGCCGAGAAGTGGAGTAAGCATAAAGCAGAGATAAAAGTTGTGAGCCCTGCCAACAAACGTAAGTTGGATGTTATAGTTATAGGTACAGGTCTTGCAGGCGCCTCAGCTGCTGCATCGTTAGGCGAGTTAGGGTATAATGTAAAGGTGTTCTGCATATCAGATTCGCCTCGTCGTGCTCACTCTATTGCAGCACAGGGAGGTATCAATGCTGCTAAAAATTATCAGAATGATAACGATTCAGTTTATCGTCTGTTTTATGATACAATAAAAGGGGGAGATTACCGTGCAAGAGAGGCTAATGTATATCGCTTAGCTGAGGAGGCAAACTCAATTATCGATCAGTGTGTTGCACAAGGTGTACCTTTCGCACGTGATTATGGCGGGTTATTAGATAACCGTTCGTTTGGAGGAGCTCAGGTGTCTCGTACTTTCTATGCTCGTGGTCAAACAGGGCAGCAGCTCCTTTTAGGTGCTTATGCAGCTCTTAATCGCCAGATTGCTAAGGGTAGTGTAAAGAGTTACACACGCTACGAGATGTTAGATGTTGTTCTTATTGATGGTAAAGCACGTGGTATTATAGCACGTAACCTAGTAACAGGCGAGATAGAGCGATTTGGTGCTCACGCAGTATTGGTGTGTTCGGGTGGTTATGGTAATGTGTTCTTCCTATCTACAAATGCAATGAACTCTAATGGCTCGGCAGAGTTTCAGATATATAAGAGGGGTGCAATGTGGGGGAATCCTTGTTTTACACAAATTCACCCTACCTGTATTCCTGTTCACGGAACTCAACAGTCGAAATTAACTCTGATGTCGGAGTCGCTACGTAATGATGGACGTATTTGGGTTCCTAAGAAGATGGAAGATGTTGAGAAGATACGTAATAAGAGTATTAAGGCGTCGCAGATACCTGAGGAGGATAGAGATTACTATCTAGAGCGTAGATATCCTGCTTTTGGTAACTTAGTGCCTCGTGATGTGGCATCAAGAGCAGCTAAAGAGCGTTGTGATGCTGGTTTTGGGGTAAACGAAACAGGTTTAGCTGTATACCTTGATTTCTCTACTGCAATTAAGCGTCTTGGTAGAAATGTTATCGAGGAGCGATATGGTAATCTATTCCAGATGTACGAAAAGATTACGGATGTTAATCCATACGACGAACCAATGATGATATATCCAGCTGTACACTACACAATGGGTGGTATATGGGTTGATTATAACCTTATGACAACTGTTCCTGGTTTGTATGCTCTAGGCGAGGCAAACTTCTCAGACCACGGAGCTAACCGTTTAGGTGCTTCTGCTCTGATGCAAGGTTTAGCAGATGGCTATTTCGTGATTCCTTACACTTTAGGCGATTATTTATCACAAGATATTCAGTCTCCTAAAATTGATACTAATGCCGAGGAGTTTGTAAATGCTGAGAATGAGATACGTCAAAAAATAGCTAAGCTATTGTCAATCAAGGGTAAAAAATCGGTTGATGACCTTCATAAAGAGCTAGGTAACATTATGTGGGACTTTGTAGGTATGGCACGTAATGAGGCAGGATTAAAGGTTGCTATTCAGAGGATTGCTGATCTTAAAAAGGAGTTCTGGAGTAATATCTTAGTACCAGGAGCTAGCGACGATTTTAATCAAGAGCTAGAGAAGGCTCTTCGTGTGGCTGACTTTATCGAGATAGGGGCACTTATGGCACGTGATGCACTTAATCGTTGCGAGTCGTGCGGGGGTCACTTCCGTGAGGAGTATCAAACAGAGGAGGGCGAGGCTCTTCGTGATGATGAAAAGTTCAAGTATGTATCTGTATGGGAGTATAAGGGCGATGATGTAGAGCCTGTAATGCACCGTGAGGAGCTAACATTCGAGAATATTAAAGTAGCACAACGTAATTATAAAGAGTAGGGAGATGGATTTAAAGTTAAAAATATGGCGTCAAGCCAATGCTAAAGCTAAAGGCAAATTCGAGATATATAATGTGTCGAATATATCACCAGACAGCTCTTTTTTAGAGATGTTGGATATATTAAACAATGATCTTATTCACCAAGGTAAAGAGCCAATTGCTTTCGACCACGATTGCCGAGAGGGAATATGCGGAATGTGTTCGCTACATATTAATGGAACTGCGCACGGTCCTGATACCTTAATTACCACTTGTCAGCTTCATATGCGCAAGTTTAAAGATGGCGATACTATCGTGATAGAACCATGGCGCTCGGCAGCTTTTCCTGTTATTAAGGATTTAGTTGTTAATCGTAATGCGTTCGAGGAGATTCTTCAAGCTGGAGGTTTCGTTACGGTAAATACAGGAGGTATCCCTGATGCTAACGCTATACCTATTCCTAAAGGAAGGGCAGACGAGAGTATGGATGCGGCTGCATGTATTGGGTGTGGTGCTTGTGTTGCTACATGTAAGAATGGTTCGGCAATGTTATTTACATCGGCTAGGGTTTCATCGCTTGCTCTACTTCCGCAAGGACGAGTTGAGGCAACACGCCGAGCAAAAGCTATGGTTGCTAAAATGGACGATCTAGGGTTTGGGGCTTGTACAAATACAGGTGCTTGCGAGGCGGAGTGCCCAAAAGGTATCTCAATAGCGCACATTGCACGTATGAATCGCGAATTTATTGCAGCTAAAGTAAGAGACTAGTTGCATTAATATACTGTATAAAAGGAATTATCTTAAGTCAAGATAGGCTAATTCGCAAAACTCTAGTTCAAGAAGGCTTTTCCCATAAGCACGTCATCTGCGG
>CAYJHM010000021.1:0-16668 GCA_964369935.1 uncultured Rikenellaceae bacterium | reverse complement strand
ACACCAACTGTAATGGTGATGAGCGTGCTTATGTTATGAGTGGCGAGTATGAGAGGGTAGTGCCAATGGATATATATCCAGTATATCTAATAAAGGCAATTTTGGCCAAAGATATAGATAAAATGGAAAACCTAGGTATCTACGAGGTGATCGAGGAGGATTTTGCTCTTTGCGAATTTATCTGTACTTCGAAAATAGATGTTCAGCGTATCGTACGCGAGGGTATTGAATTAATGATTAAAGAGCTTAATTAATATTGAAGATATGAATTCATTAAGAAATTTTATTGATAAGATAAAGCCAAATTTCGAACACGGTGCCAAATGGGGTGCTCTTCATTCGACTTTTGATGCTTTCGAGAGTTTTTTGTTTGTCTCGAATAAGACAACAAAAAGTGGTGTACATATTAAAGATTCGATAGAGCTTAAACGCACAATGTTTTTTGTGGTATTAGCTCTTGTTCCTGCAACACTTTTTGGAATGTATAATGTTGGTTATCAGCATTTCAAGGCTATTGGATTGTATGATGCAACATTGTTCGAGTGCTTTTTGTATGGTTTATTTAAAGTTCTACCTATAATTATAGTATCTTATGTTGTTGGCCTTGGGTTAGAGTTTGCTTTTGCTCAATGGCGCAAGCACGAGGTAAATGAGGGTTTCCTTGTATCGGGGCTACTTATACCATTGATTATGCCAGTAGATACTCCTCTTTGGATGGTGGCTGTTGCTACTGCTTTTGCTGTTGTAATAGGTAAAGAGGTGTTTGGCGGAACAGGGATGAATGTATTTAATCCAGCACTGCTAGCTCGTGCGTTTATATTCTTTGCTTACGCACCATTTATCTCGGGCGAGAAGATATGGGTAGCTGGGCTTACTGCTGGCGAGGGTATAGTAGATGGTTTCTCTGGAGCTACTCCTCTTACGCAAGCAGCTGATGCTGTGGCAAATAATGCTGCTACTTTACCATTTACATTCTCGTGGGATTGGGTTATTGGAACAATGCCAGGAAGTATAGGCGAAACGTCGGTTATTGCTATATTGTTAGGAGCAATTGTGCTACTATTTACTAAGATAGCGAGTTGGAGAGTAATGCTTTCAGTGTTTGCAGGTGGTTATCTAACAGCTTTATTATTTAATGCAATTGGTGGAAATGCAATGTTGGATATGCCTGCTCATTATCACCTTTTAATAGGAGGATTTGCTTTTGGTGCAGTATTTATGGCTACAGACCCAGTTACAGCTGCCCAAACAAATACAGGTAAATATATATATGGTACGCTTATCGGAGTACTAACCATACTTACCAGGGTTGTAAATGCAGGTTATCCTGAGGGAATGATGATGGCTATTCTATTTATGAATGCAATGGCTCCGCTTATTGACCACTATGTGGTTGAGGCTAATATTAAGCGTAGAAATAGACGTATAACAAGAAATTAATTGGTGCAAGCAGTATGAATAAGCAATCAAATGGATATATAATTATCTATTCAACGGTAATGGTATTGATAGTGGCTACTCTTTTGTCGTTACTATCGATAAACCTACGCGATAGACAGAAACAGAATGTCGATTTAGAGAAAAAGGGTAATCTTCTTCAGTCGGTAGGGCTGCTGAATGTTCCAGCAGGAGAGAGTAAAGCAACGGTTATAGATAGAGACTATGTTAAATATATAGTAAAGGCTGTTTTAGTTAATCGTAACGGTGAGATTCTCTCGGAAGATAACGCAGAGGTATTCTCGGTATTTATCAATGTGGCTAAAGAGTACTCTAAGCCTCTTAACGAGCAGCGTTTACCACTATTTGTGGCTAAGTTAAATGATGGCTCATTAAAATATATTTTCCCAGTAAACGGAGCTGGCCTATGGGGGCCTCTGTGGGGATATGTAGCTTTAAATAGTGATTTAAATACCATCTATGGTGTTGTGTTCGACCATAAAGGCGAAACTCCTGGACTAGGTGCCGAGATAGTAGGAGAGGCATACACTAGTCAATATGTAGAAAAGCAGATATATAATGGTGTTGAATTGGTAGGTGTTAAATCGCTTAAAGGTGGTGCTGCTGGCAATCCTCACGCTGTTGATGCTATTACAGGTGGTACTATCACCTCGCGTGGAGTTGAGGATATGATACTAGAGAGTATGAAGGGTTATGATGCCTATATTAAAAGTGTAAAAAATAAATAAGATATAAAGTTATGGAGAAAAAAGAGAGAGAGCCACTATTCTCGGCTAAGAATCTTAGGCTGCTAACTTCGCCCTTAGGTTCGGAGAATCCTGTAACAATTCAGATACTAGGAATTTGTTCTGCTTTGGCCGTAACAGCTAAGCTAAAGCCTGCTTTTGTAATGGCATTATCGGTGATATTTGTGTGTGGATTAGCCAATCTAATAATATCGTTAATGCGTAATGGAATACCTTCACGTATACGTATCATAGTACAGCTTGTTGTTGTTGCTATGCTTGTAATTGTTGTTGATCAGGTTCTAAAAGCATTTGTTTATGATGTTAGTAAGCAGCTATCGGTGTTTGTAGGTTTAATAATCACAAACTGTATATTAATGGGACGACTTGAGGCGTTTGCTCTTGGCAATAAACCGTGGCCTGCTTTTCTTGATGGTATAGGTAATGGATTTGGATATGGTATAATTTTGATTGTAGTGGGTGCTGTACGCGAGTTTTTTGGAGCCGGCACACTATGGGGTTATCAAATTATACCTGAATCGTGGTATATAGCAAATGGTGGTTTCTACTATAATAATGGATTGGTTTTACTGCCTCCTTTCGCACTTATATCGGTGGGAATTATTATATGGATTCAACGTAGTCGCAACCGTTCTCTTTGCGAGAAATAATCTACACTTTTAAGATATGGAAAATTTATTAAGTATATTTCTAAAATCTATATTCGTTGAGAATATGGTATTCGCATTCTTTTTCGGAATGTGTTCGTACATTGCTGTATCAAAGAGTGTAAAAACAGCAATGGGATTGGGTATAGCGGTTATATTTGTGATGATTGTAACTGTACCTATTAACTATCTCATTAATGAGTACCTTCTTGTTGAAGGGGCGTTATCGTGGCTAGGCGAGGAGTACTCGTCGATTGACCTTGGTTTCCTTTCGTTTATTATTTTTATTGCGGTTATTGCTTCGATAGTGCAGCTTGTAGAGATGATTGTAGAGAAATTTTCACCCTCACTATATAATCAGCTAGGAATCTTCCTTCCACTTATAGCAGTGAACTGTGCAATTCTTGGAGGGTCGCTATTTATGCAGCAGAGGGTTGCCGCTGGTGATTACTCGTCGTTAGGAGAGGTAACAGTATTTGCTCTAGGTTCAGGAATCGGTTGGTGGTTAGCAATTATATCTATCGCTGCCCTACGCGAAAAGATAACCTATTCAAATATTCCAGCTCCGTTACGTGGTGCTGGTATAACATTTATTCTTTCGGGCTTAATGGGAATAGCCTTTATGATATTCTTAGGTATAAAATTATAAGATATGGAGATTATAATATCAATAATAGCATTTTTGGTAATCACCCTTACATTGGTGGCTGTACTTCTATATGCAAAGAAAAAGTTATTGCCTTCAGGAGAAGTGACAATTAATATTAATGATGGAACAAAGGAGTTCACTGTCTCGCCTGGGACAACGCTCCTTAGTACACTTGCCGATAATGGAGTATTTCTTCCTAGTGCGTGCGGTGGAGGCGGCTCGTGTGGTATGTGTAAGTGTCAGGTTGTTGAAGGTGGCGGAGAGATTCTACCTACCGAGACAAACTTCTTTACACGCCGTGAGCAGACAGAAAAGTGGCGTTTGGCTTGCCAGGTAAAGGTTAAAGAGAATATGGCATTACATGTTCACGAAGAGGTGTTAGGTGTGCAGAAGTGGGAGTGCGAGGTTGTTTCTAATCGTAATGTATCAACTTTCATCAAGGAGTTTGTAGTTAAACTACCTGAGGGCGAAAAGCTCAACTTCAAGAGTGGTGGATATATTCAGATTGATGTTCCGAAGTTTCAGAGTATTAAATTTTCGGATTTTGATATCGACAATGAGTATCGTGAGGAGTGGGATTCGCTTAAGATGTGGGATTTAGAGACTAAAAATCCCGAGCCAACGTATCGTGCTTACTCAATGGCTAACCACCCTGCAGAGGGAAATATAATTATGCTAAATATACGTATTGCTACACCACCATGGGATAGAGCAGCTTGTTCGTTCCAGAAGGTTAATCCAGGTATCTGTTCATCTTATATTTTCTCGTTAAAGGCAGGAGATAAGATAACTATCTCGGGACCATTTGGTGAGTTCTTTGTTAAAGAGACAAAAAACGAGAAGATGTTTATTGGTGGAGGAGCAGGAATGGCACCTATGCGTTCGCATATCTTCAACCTGTTTAATACCGAACATACTGATGTTAAGTGTACATTCTGGTATGGAGCACGTTCGCGTAGAGAGATATTCTACCAAGAGCAGTTCGAAGCGATTGCTAACGAGTATCCAAATTTTGATTTCACTATTGGCTTATCCGAGCCTAAAGCAGAAGATAATTGGGAAGGGTCGGTTGGTTTCATTCACGAAGTTATCTATAATAACTACCTGAAAGATCACGAAGCACCAGAGGATATAGAGTATTATCTATGTGGCCCGCTGGTTATGACCTCAGCTATCGAACGTATGTTGGATAATTTAGGGGTTCCGCCAGAGAATATAATGTATGATGATTTTGGTTCGTAAACGATATGTCGATAAGAATAAATAGATACCTAAGCGAGAGTGGTTTTTGTTCTCGCAGAGAGGCTGATTTAATTATCTCCGAAGGGAGAGTAGATGTTAATAATCAAAAAGCAGAACTACATTCTCGTGTGGAGCGTGGCGATGTTGTCTTAGTTGATGGTGAAAGGATAATTCCTTCACGAGCGGTTGATTATAACCCAATGCCAGCACCAAAGTCAAGACCGAAGCCAAAAGTAGAACCTAACAGTAAGGTTGATAAGCTTCCTAAGTGGCTTGTTGAGTTACGAAAGAAGCATGGTAACTACGAGGAGCCTAAGCCCGTACCAGCCGAGCAAAAGCAGCAGAGTGCTAACGCATCAAAGCCTAAGCCTAAGCGCAGAAAGACGGGTAGTAGCAGCAAACATACTCCGAAGAAGAGTTTTAATAATTAGTAAATGCCGCCTTGTATTATGCAAGGCGGCATTTTTTGCATAAAAAATGGAGTACAGCCTATGAAAATTAAAAAATTATAACTATATTTGCATTTCGAGAAAATAATATTAACCTTTTAAGATAAGAAATTATGAGACTATTACTGATTAGTAATTCAACAAATGCTGGTGAGGCATATTTAGAGTATCCAAAGAACAATATTAAAGAGTTTTTAGCTGTTTCAAACGTAAAAAAAGTTATGTTTGTTCCTTATGCAGCTGTATCTTTCAGTTATGATGTGTACCAAGAGAAGGTTGCTACACGCTTAGCTGAGATTGGTATCGAGGTAGATTCGGTTCACCATTATGATAATCAAGCAGAGGCAATCAAGAATGCTGAAGCTGTTGTAGTAGGTGGTGGTAACACATTCCATCTTCTTATGTTGATGCAAAAATTTGGTCTAATCGATGCTATCCGTTCTCGTGTAGCAGAGGGCGCTCCATTTGTAGGTTGGTCTGCTGGTTCGAATGTTTGTTGTCCTACTATCTGTACAACTAATGATATGCCAATTGTTGAGCCATTTTCGTTTAAGGCACTTAATTTAATACCTTTCCAAATTAACCCACACTATCTTGATGCACACCCTGATGGGCACGCTGGTGAGACACGTGAGCAGCGTATCGAGGAGTATATCGCAGCTAATCAATCAATGACAGTAGCTGGTCTACGTGAAGGTTGTATGTTTGTTGTTGAGGGTTCGTCTATTTCAATGATAGGTTCTCGCCCTCTACGTATATTTAAGTACGGTAACGAGGCTTATGAAGTAACTGCTAATGATGATCTATCGTTCTTAATGGGCGGCTGTTGTTGTAAGTAATTTGATTTATGGCTCTTTTTAGTAGGTGGCTACATAACAGCACTGTTGGCAGTGAGGGTGAGGAGATTATTGCTCGCTATTTACGTAATAGTGGTTTGAAAGTTATTGCACGAAACTGGAGGGTCGATAAATCAGAAATTGATATTGTAGCACTTAATAAAAAACAGAAACAGCTGCATATAGTGGAGGTAAAAAGTCGCACAAGCGACAATTGGGAGGCCATTGGCCAATCGATCACCCCAAGTAAAGTAGCTGCACTACGTAGAGGTGCTTTTGAGTTTATTAGCCTTAATCCTAAATATAGCAGCTACACCTTATCATTCGATATAGGTGTAGTGCTATTTAGTGATGGTGGGCATAGAGTAGAATATATAAAAAATATACGTTTTTAATGGAGACAAAAAATCCTAAGAGGTATCTAGTAACCTCGGCACTCCCTTATGCTAACGGGCCTGTTCATATCGGTCACCTAGCTGGTGTATATGTACCTAGCGATATCTACACTCGTTACTTACGTCTAAAAGGTAAGGATGTAATTTCGATATGTGGTTCAGATGAGCACGGTGTACCTATTACAATCAAAGCACGTAAAGAGGGGGTTACTCCGCAAGATATAGTTGATAAGTATCATACGATTATAGATAATGCCTTTAAGGGATTAGGTATATCGTTCGATATTTATCATCGCACCTCTTCGCCTCTTCACCACGAAACAGCCTCGGAATTTTTCCGCAAGCTGTATGATGATGGAAAGTTTATTGAGCAGACAACAGAGCAGTTCTTTGATACGGAGGCTAATCAGTTTTTAGCTGATAGATACATTATGGGCACTTGTCCACACTGTAACAGCGAGGGGGCTTATGGTGATCAGTGCGAAAAATGTGGCTCTACTCTCAATGCAACAGATTTGATTAATCCCCGTTCGGCTATCTCGGGTTCTACGCCTATTATGCGAGAGACAAAACACTGGTTTTTGCCACTTAATGAGTACGAAGCATTTCTACGTGAATGGATTTTAGAGGGACATAAAGAGTGGAAACCAAATGTGTACGGTCAGTGTAAGAGTTGGTTAGATTTAGGTCTTCAGCCACGAGCGGTGAGTAGAGATTTAGATTGGGGTATACCTGTACCTATTGAGGGTGAGGATGGAAAGGTTCTATATGTGTGGTTCGATGCTCCGATTGGTTATATCTCGGCAACTAAGGCTCTTACTCCAAACTGGGAGAGCTACTGGAAGAGCGAAGATACAAAAATGGTTCATTTCATAGGTAAAGATAATATTGTTTTCCACTGTGTGGTATTTCCTGCTATGCTTAAAGCGTATGGCGATTATATTCTACCAGAGAATGTGCCAGCTAATGAGTTCCTTAATCTTGAAGGTGATAAAATCTCTACATCAAGAAATTGGGCTGTGTGGCTGCACGAGTATTTAGAGGATTTTCCAGGTAAAGAGGATGTTTTACGATATGTTTTGTGTGCAAATGCACCTGAGAGTAAAGATAATGATTTTACGTGGAAGGATTTTCAGGCAAGAAATAATAACGAACTAGTTGCTATACTCGGAAACTTTGTTAATCGTGCGTTGGTACTTACTCAGAAATATTGTGATGGGGCTGTGCCGTCGCTTGGCGAATTGACCGATTTTGATAAAGAGATAATCTCAGAATTATCAAGCGTTAAGGGTTCTTTAGAGCAAAATATCGAGCACTATAAGTTCCGTGAGGCGTTAAAAGATGCTATGACTATTGCTCGATTGGGTAATAAGTATCTTGCCGATACCGAGCCTTGGAAGGTTATTAAGACTGATCCTGAAAGGGTTAAGACAATAATGAATATAGCTCTTCAAATTACAGCTAACCTATCTATCGCTATCGAGCCGTTTATGCCATTCACTGCCGCTAAGCTTACACAGTTTTTAAATGTTGATAAGTTTGAGTGGGAGCGTATTGGTGCAATCGATTTGATGAGCGAAGGGGATGTTATCTCAACGCCAGAATTATTGTTCGAGAAAATTGAGGATAGTGTTATTCAGGCGCAGCTTGATAGGCTAGAGGCAATAAAAGAGGCTAATGAGATGGAGGCTGCTGTTGTAGCTCCTCAGAAAGAGACTATCTCATTCGATGATTTCGCAAAGATGGATATTAGGGTATCTACTGTTGTGGCGGCCGAGAAGGTGGCAAAAACAAAAAAGTTACTTAAACTAACGGTCGATACAGGGGTTGATAAACGCACTATTGTGTCGGGTATAGCCGAGCATTATAGTGCCGAGGAGATGGTAGGTAAGCAGGTATTAGTTTTAATTAACCTTGCTCCACGAGAGCTAAAGGGTATCGAGTCGCAAGGGATGATATTAATGGCAGAGGATGCTAATGGTAAACTTAAAATTGTATCACCAGTTGATCAAGTAAAGAGTGGTTCAACAGTAGGTTAGTATTATATGGAGAGACAATATGTTGTAGCGAATCATAGATTTGCACTGATAATGGATAAGAGTGACACCCTATGGGGTATGTTATCAGCCTATGACCCCTTTGTGGTGAGTGATAGGGGTGATAACCTCTTTTCTGTTACCATTCAGCAGGATGTTGAGCGTGGCGATGCAAACCTTACATTTAGTGAGGAGTCGCCAGAAGAGGGATTTTTTAGGGTTGATATTTATCGCTCGGAAACGGGGCATTATATCGAACTATACGATCCATTCAAGTCTGAACAATGTGCAAAATTGACAATTAATAATGAACGTACTATATTTAAGGCGGCGTTGTGTGGTAGCGATGCTCAGCGTGTCTGGGCTCTTAATACCGTATTAACTATGTCATATATGTTCGCTACTATAGGTTACAGCACAATTTTTATTCACGCTTCGGCAGTGATGGTTGATGGTTATGCCTATCTTTTTATTGCAAAGAGTGGAACAGGTAAGAGCACGCATAGCCGTATGTGGCTTGAGAGTATTGAGGGGGCTGAGTTACTTAATGATGATCACCCAATTATTCGAATTAATCAGCAGGGTGAGGTAATAGCATACGGTTCGCCGTGGAGTGGTAAAACTCCTTGTTATCGTAACCTTTCGGCTCCAATAGGCGGAATAGCACGCATTAAACGTAGTAGTGTAAACAAATTGTGTAAACTTAATACTCTTCAATCATACGCATCGCTTATTACTAGCTGTTCGGGAATGAGTTGGGAAGAGAGTATGGCAGATGCCAAGAGCGATACAGTAGAGAAAATAATTTCATCGGTAGGTTGCTATACTATAGAGTGCCTGCCTGATAATGATGCTGCAAGGGTATGTTATGATGGTATAACGAGGAGGTAGGTGATGAAAAAAATTCAACTAGCTAATGCAATTATACTATCAGAGGTGGTTAATTTGGTTAATACTGGCTGCGAGGTAACTCTTAAAGTTAAGGGCTCTAGTATGCTTCCGTTTATTGTTGGAAGTAGAGATAGTGTTATTTTAATTAAAGAGGAAAATTATAAGATAGGCGATATAGTGTTAGCTTTAATTAATGGTGAAACGTATGTTGTACATCGTATAATTAAAATGACCGATTCTGAAGTCGTGTTAATGGGAGATGGTAACTCGATAGGTGTTGAGCGGTGTACGCTATCAGATATTAAAGCTAAAGCAATTAAAATTATACGTAAAGGCATAGAGGTAGATTGTTACACTAAAGCGGAGTGCAGGAAGTGGCGTATTTGGCGAAATATTCTCCCCTTTCGTGCATACATTTTAGCTATACTGCGTCGTACAATTTATAAACAGAGTAAGTAAAACATATTAATATGAAAATTATAGAAGGATTTAAGTTACGTAATATAGGTAACGAGGTAATTGTTGTAGGTGAAGGTGTTAAGCAGGTTAATTTTAATAAATTGGTGTCGCTTAATTCAACGGCAGCCTATCTATGGGGCGAGATTGAGGGTAAAGAGTTCACTACTGAAACCCTTGCTCAACTTCTTGTGCAAAAGTACGAAGTTGAATATGATTTAGCATTCACAGATTCGAAAAATATAGTTGCTAGCTGGTTAGAAGTTGGCATAATAGAGGAGTAAAACTTTAAAATGACAATTAAAGAGACCATTATATGGATGATTCGCACCACTAGAGGGTTGCGCTTGCCAATTACATTGAGTGTGATTGCAGGTGTGCTGTCGGTGCTTCTTTCTATCCTTTTTGTGTGGAGCAGTAAGAGTTTGGTTGATATAGCAACTGGTAGTGTTGAAGGCGAGCTTAATAATTATATTTATATTATTGTGGGCTCTATGTTTATGCAATTGGTACTTTTTAATTTAAGTGCAAGGTTAGATAGTGTTAATTCTGTTCGATTGTCGAATAGGCTGCGAGAAAATATATTTAATAAAATAATGATTAAAGTAGCAGATGATAATCGAGATTTACATAGTGGAAATATTATTAATCGTTTAATCGAGGATGTGCGTCTAGTTGCCGATTCTCTTACTATTCAGCTGCCAAAAATATTTGTGTCGGTAGCTCAATTAATAGCAGCCTTTGTGTTTCTGCTTACTCTTGAGCCAATATTAGCCCTATGTATAGTGCTGATTATGCCTATGGCACTGCTATTAAGCAGTTATTTTGTAAAACGAATGCGTACTTTGTCGTCTAATATACGTGAGGCAGATGGCGAGTTGCACTCATTTATGCAAGAGAATCTTCAGCATAGTGTTATGATACGCTCATTAGAGTACACTCCAACAATGTCGAACAATCTACGAGGTAAATTTTTCGATATTATGAAGCTCAATGTTAAGAGAATTAATTTTACCTTTTCGATAAATTCGCTCGTACAAGCAGGTTTTATTACAGGTTATCTAACGGCCTTTATTTGGGGGGTTACAGGTATCCATTCAGGTGCTCTTACCTTTGGAATGATGACAGCTTTTTTGCAACTGGTATCACAGATTCAGCGTCCAATCGCCGAGATGGGTTCAAAAATACAGGCTGTAACAAAATCACTTGCATCGGTCGATCGATTAGATCAAATTTCTGCCGTTGAGACGGAAAATATTGGCGAACCAGTCGCTCTGAGTGGCGAAGTGTCGGTAATTTTCGATAATGTAACATTCGCTTATAACGATGCAGGAAGAAAAGTTTTAGATAATTTTTCATTTAATTTCGAGGCGTGTAGCCGCACAGCATTGGTTGGCGAGACAGGTGCAGGAAAGAGTACAATGATAAAGTTGATGCTAGCCTTAATTAAGCCACAAAGTGGTAGGGTAGTACTAACAAATGGCGAAACAACGATTGAGGTCTCACCATCTACACGTTGTAACTTTGTATATGTTCCGCAAGGTAATAGTTTAATGAGTGGAACTATTCGTGAAAATCTTTTGATGGGTAATCCCAATGCTACTGATAGCGAACTAGCTAAGGTACTAAAGAGTGCCATTGCCGAATTTGTGTACGATTTACCTAATGGTATTGATACAATGTGCGGCGAAAAAGGTGTGGGGTTAAGCGAGGGGCAAGCTCAACGTATCGCGATAGCTAGGGGGCTTTTACGTTCGGGGGCAGTTATCTTGCTCGACGAACCAACCTCAGCACTAGATAGTGACACCGAGAAAGAGTTACTAATTTCGTTATCAAATCAGCAACGGACTATTATTATGGTAACACATCGCTCGGTTGAGGGGTACAATATTTGTCGATTATCATCGAAGTAAGAAAAGATTTATAAAATTAATACGCACTTTTTATGGAGAGTTTAAGATATTTATATAAAATTGGAAATGGCCCTTCAAGTAGCCATACGCTAGGTCCTAAAAATGCGGCCGAGCAGTTTCTTTTACGTGGTAATGGCGATGCTACTGCCTTTAGGGTTACTCTATACGGTTCGTTAGCAGCTACTGGTAAGGGGCACTTTACCGATAGGGCAATTTTGGCTGTTTTATCTCCAATAGCACCTACCGAGATAGTTTGGCAACCTAAAATTTTCCTGCCTTTCCATCCTAACGCAATGCTTTTTGAGGCTATTGATGATAGTGCGCAAGTACGAGATAGTATCACTCTATACAGTGTAGGGGGAGGTAGTATCTCAACTGGCGAGGGAGATTTACAAAGTGTTGAGTCTATCTATCCTCACTCTAAAATGGAGGATATTCAACGTTATTGCGAAAATCAAGGTATCGGATATTGGGAGTATGTTATGCGTGCTGAGGGTCGTGAGATACTCGATTACCTAGGCGAGGCGTGGGAGGTTATGTGCGATAGTATTCAAGAGGGTCTTAATACCGAAGGGGTGTTAGAGGGTGGTCTTGGTGTGCGTCGTAAGGCTTCCGACTACTATATACGTGCGCAGGGTTATCAAGATAATTTACGTAGTAGGGGAATGGTGTTTGCTTATGCCTTAGCTGTAGCCGAAGTTAATGCTTCAGGAGGTAAGGTTGTAACGGCTCCTACATTTGGTTCGTGTGGTGTTATACCGTCGGTTGTTTATCATATATGTAACTCACGCAATTTTTCGAAAGATAGGGCTGTTAAAGCACTTGCAACAGCAGGTCTTTTTGGTAATGTGGCAAAAACAAATGCATCAATATCAGGTGCCGAAGTTGGATGTCAAGGCGAGGTGGGAGTAGCTTGTGCTATGGCGGCAGCGGCCTCTTGTCAGCTTTTTGGTGGTTCGCCAGCGCAGATTGAATATGCTGCCGAGATGGGTTTAGAGCATCATTTAGGTCTAACCTGCGACCCAGTATGTGGTTTAGTACAGATTCCTTGTATCGAACGCAACGCCTATGCAGCAGCTAGAGCGATGGATTCGAATATCTATGCCACTTTCTCTGATGGTCGCCATAGGGTAAGTTATGATAGGGTAGTAGAGGTGATGAGGGTGACAGGTCACGATATTCCTAGTCTCTACAAAGAGACCTCCGAGGGGGGCCTAGCACTCGAGCACAAGTTGATAGATGACGAGCTAGTGTAGCTGCATTTTAAAATTTAATTTCAATGTTATAAAGTTACTAAAATTTATTGTGAGAATTGTTAATACTCGAATTTTTTCGTAACTTTGTATCGTATTATAATTGTATAGATAATGGAAGAGACAATCAAAGAGGTGGAGAGATCCTTAAATTTTATAGAAGAGATAATTGAGAGTGACATAGCAGGTGGATTAGCAAAAATTCAGACCCGTTTTCCACCAGAACCTAATGGCTATCTTCATATTGGTCACGCAAAGGCTATTTGTGTGAATTTTGGCCTGGCAGAGAGATATAATGGAAGTTGCAATCTGCGATTTGATGATACTAACCCAGTGAAAGAGGATGTAGAGTATGTTGATTCGATTAAGGAGGATATAAAGTGGCTTGGTTTTCAGTGGGATAAAGAGCGTTATGCCTCAGATTATTTCGAACAGCTTTATCAGTGGGCTGTTGATATGATTAAGATGGATAAAGCCTACATTGATCAACAATCACAAGAGGAGATTCGTCAAGGGCGCGGTAGTGTCACCTCGGCTGGGGTGAATAGTCCATATAGGGATAGGCCGATAGAGGAGAGTCTTGATCTGTTCTCACGTATGCGAGCAGGCGAGTTTGAGGCGGGGTCAATGGTACTACGTGCAAAGGTTGATATGGCTCATCCAAATATGTTAATGCGCGACCCACTGATGTATCGTATTATACATAGCGAGCATCACCGTACAGGAGACAAATGGTGTATTTATCCAATGTACGATTATGCACATGGGCAGAGCGATTCGATAGAGGAGATTACTCACTCTATCTGTTCTTTAGAGTTTGATGTTCACCGTCCACTATATGATTGGTTTATCGAGACACTTAATATATTCCCATCACACCAATACGAGTTTGCTCGCTTAAATGTAACGAACACCGTAATGAGTAAGCGTAAGCTGTTATCGCTAGTTGAAGATAAAATTGTTAATGGCTGGGATGATCCTCGTATGCCTACTATTTGTGGAATGCGCCGTAGGGGGTATACACCTCTTGCTATTCGTAATTTTGCTGATAAGGTAGGGGTAGCTAAGCGTAATAATGTAATTGATTTAGGTGTTCTAGAATTTTTTGTACGTGAGGATTTAAATCGTATAGCAGAGCGTCGTATGGCTGTTCTCGACCCAATAAAGGTGGTTATAACAAACTATCCTGAGGGTAAGAACGAAATTATTAGCTGTATTAATAATCCTGAAAACGAATCAGCTGGAAGGCGTGATGTTCCTTTTAGTAACGAGATATATATAGATAGGGATGATTTTATGGAGGAGGCTCCTAAAAAATATTTCCGTTTAACTCTAGGTGGCGAGGTTCGCCTGCGTTATGCTTACCTAATTAAGTGTAACGAGATAATAAAAGATGAAAGTGGTAATATTATCGAGTTACGTTGTACTTATGATACCGAATCTATGGGTGGTAAATCATCTGACGGACGCAAGGTTAAGGGGGTGATTCACTGGGTTGATGCAACTAAAGCCAAAGAGGTTGAAGTGCGTATATTTGATAGGTTATTTACAAAAGAAGATCCTGAGGAGTTTGCCGAAGGTGGCTCGTACCGAGATAATCTTAATCACGATTCGCTAAAGGTTCAGCGCGCTTATGTTGAACCCGAGTTGATGAATGCTAAAATAGGTGATAAGTTTCAATTCGAGAGATTGGGTTATTTTTGTGTTGATAGCGACACAACAGAGGGTGCAATGGTGTTTAATCGCACAGTGACGCTAAAAGATAGTTGGTCTAAAATTGTTAAGCAAGGATAATGGAGTGTTATCATATACCAGTTCTATTAAACGAGAGCGTTGATGCTTTAGCTATCGAGCCAAGTGGCAGATATGTTGATGTTACCTTTGGTGGTGGTGGTCACTCGCGTGAGATACTTTCTCGTTTAGGAGAGGAGGGTGAACTCTTCTCTTTCGATCAAGATTTAGATGTGTTACCCAATCTACCTAACGATTCGCGTTTCACTTTCGTAAGGTCGAATTTTAAAACTATACGTGGTGCATTAAGGGCGCACTACATTGATGGGGTAGATGGGATATTAGCCGATTTAGGCGTGTCATCGCACCATTTCGATGCAAGCGAGCGGGGGTTCTCGTTCCGTTTTGATGCTCCCCTTGATATGCGAATGAATCAGAAAGCAATATTCTCGGCTATGGAGGTGGTGAACGAGTATGAACATACTCAGCTATTACAGGTTATCCGAGATTATGGCGAGATAAATAATCCCCATAAGGTTGCATCCGCTATCGAGCGTGCTCGTCCTATTAGCACAACCTTCGAATTATGCGAGGCGGTGCGTCCGCTTGTTCAACCTCACGATGAATCAAAATTTTTCGCTAAGTTGTTTCAGGCTATCCGCATCGAGGTTAATGGCGAACTGGAGGCTCTTAAAATGCTGCTCGAACAGGGATGTAAAATGTTACGTAGAGGAGGTCGTTTTTCTGTTATTACCTACCATTCGTTAGAAGATAGGCTTGTTAAAAATTACTTTAAAAGTGGTAATTTCGAGGGTGTGATGGTGAAAGATTTCTTTGGCAGAGTGGAAGCTCCACTTAAACCACTATCTAAAGTGATTACACCTACTGGCGATGAGCTTTCTCGCAATAGCCGTTCGCGCAGTGCCAAATTACGCGTAGCAATCAAAATGTAAATTTTTTTACAACGCTGTGCAATTTATTATATATCTATAATCGTTAATAGGGTATAAAAAAGTATTGAAGATGAAACGAATATTATATATACTTGTTCTACTAATAGCAGCTAATAGTGCTTTTGCACAAGTTAAATTTAGCGATATATCGTTTGATAGTGCTATTTCCGAAGCAAGAGAGAGTGGTAAACTTCTGTTAATGGTATGTTATAATGGACAAAATGAGGGTACCTCGAAAGAGGTGCTTAGTGAACTTTTTGGTAACCGTGAAGTAGGTGATTTGCTAAACTCTAAATTTATAAATATAGAAATTGATATCACTGAAGGTGAAGGGCCATTTCTTCAACGACAATATGGTATCTTAATATCGCCAACATTTATTGTTCTTGATAGGCAAGGAGAAGAGTTTACGCGCAGCACAACATTAACTATTGAAGAACCAGAACAGTTTATTATTAGACTTGAGAGTATGCTTAACGCTGGTATTGGGCAGTTACGAGAGAAATTTAAAACATCACTAGATGGGGCGCATAACTATATTCGTAAATTAAACGATAATTATCTTATCCAAGAGCGTGATAGGGCACTATTGTCGTTATATAATAGACGTTCGCCCATAGAAAATTATGTGAAAAATAATTTCGACTTCTATGCTCTATATACCAATAACATTTTTCACCCATTAGCTGTTGCTATAATCAACGATAGTAATAGAGCTATTGAGTATATAGGCAAAGAGGAGTTCTTAAAGTATGCGGATAAGCTAATGATAGAGACTCTTATCGAGTATATGATTGCAGGTAATCTCGACGGCGATAAGGTGCGAGAACTAGTTCGTATGTCAAAACAAAATCGTGATATACAAGGTGGAATAATTAAATATCTCTCAGATATTACTCTTCATTTAGATAAAAAGGATTACGATGCAATAATTGAATATACAACAAAACGTTATAAGAGACTATCCGAGTATGAACAAGGGTTAGTTACACGATTTGTTACTGTTATTCTTA
>CAYJHM010000020.1:16501-17005 GCA_964369935.1 uncultured Rikenellaceae bacterium | reverse complement strand
AATGATGGTTGTTTACCACGTCCATACATTGCCGTCTGGGTTTCAAACCTAACCGCATCGCCCTCGTAGTAGTATGTAGAAACACAGCCTGCAACAAGACCTATTAGCTGCTGCCCAAAGATATACGAACCTATTTTTGTTACCCCTTGATTTAATTTACTCATCTGCGCAACATGACGATACTCGTGAGCTACAAGGTGCTTAATCCAAGGGAGCGAGCCATTATCTCGTGGGGGTGTGGTATATAGCTCCATACGTTTAGGAGCATAAGTCACAAGCCCATTCGACCTCATATTTGTTGGATGCAGCGTAATATTAAATTTCGCCAAATCGGTTGTTATACCCCTAGTGATATAGGGCGTAAGAGTGTCGCGTAAAACTAAAATATCCTCGGCTGTTGAACTCAACCCATGAGGGTATATAATATCTCCTAACGCCTTATCCTTAATCCTCAACCAACGAAGATAAGATGGATCGGTAGGTGATACAAAATATTGCGAATAT
>CAYJHM010000020.1:0-16491 GCA_964369935.1 uncultured Rikenellaceae bacterium | reverse complement strand
GCCATCGAGAGCACAAGAAAAGTAAGTATAAATCTAATCATAGTAAAATATTAAAAATAGAGTACAAATATACTATTTATTTAGCTAATTAAATAAAAAATAGCTAAATTTGTATCTTATTACTTATTTTATGGGACAAATTAATCGAAGTACTAGCCTATTAATGGTTATTGTAGCGGTGCTTATCTGGGGGATATCATTTATATGGACTAAACAGTTAATAGAGATTATTAACTCAACTGTTCTAATCTTTTTACGCATGGCTATCGCCTCGACCCTATTGGTGGGTATTGGTATAGCAACTAAGCGTATTGATAAAATTGCACGAAAAGATTACAAAGAGATTATTCTATTAGGATTTATCCAGCCGTTTCTATATTTTCTGTTCGAGGTGGAGAGTGTAAAAGAGAGTTCGCCAACTCTTATAGCCTTAATGATGGCACAAATACCCCTACTTGTGGCAATAGTGTCAAGCATAATGATGCGAAAGTGGCTCCCTGTACAGGTTATCATGGGAATAGTGTTATCTATTTTTGGTGTAGGGCTACTTCTATTAGGGGGCGGTGATGCAACTCTTATGACAACCCCATACGGGGCAATTATGGGAATAGCTGCCACGTTCTGTGCTGTATGCTACGCGTTTCTTACTAAGCGATTGGTTGATAAATACTCGCCATACACTGTAACAACCTATATACATATTGTTGCATTGATTCTATTTACTCCTCTTGTGGTAATATTCGAGAGCGAATCGCTTACAACAATCCCAATGACAATCGAGGTGTTATATCCTCTGCTATCATTGGGAGTATTATGTTCGGCTGTTGCCTTTATGTTTTTTAGCTACGGAATCAAGAACCTAGGGGTAGTAACCGCCTCGATGCTAAATAACCTATGCCCTGCTGTAACAGCAATAGGTGTGTTTATGATACTAGGCGACACCTTAGCGTGGTTACAAATAGTAGGTGTAGGCGTATCAATAACCGGTCTAATGCTAGGGGTACTCAAGAGGTAGTCAAGCTAGGCTTTCCCATAGGGAATCTCCCTCCCAAACTACTCGTTCATCCACTTCTCTAGTGTTTTCCAAATCTCGCCCTTTGTTGGCTCTGGGAAGTTATTGATACGGGTTTTATGGTCGTAAGCAGGACACAAATAGAACTTCATATTTTGCTTACCATCGAAGAACTTGCTTAATGGTGCTACTGCTGTCCACGGATCATACTCGCCATAGATAAACATCATCTTTAAATCGTTATCTTTTAAGAAACTATTTAGGTCTTTGTATAGTTCAGGGTTGAACTTAATATCGTTGTGCTCGCCCTTCATCATTATACGCTTAAGATAACCTTTGGTGTTCTTAATAGATAATAGCTTCTTGAATGGTTTAACATCGTAGCTATAATAACCTAGTTCCATAGCCGCTTGAATATAGAACGGACTAGTTGATGAGTTATTAGCAAAATACGAAGGGTCGCACAGAGCAACTAAATGGTCGAATAGTTCTTTATCGCTTACATTTGGCATAGGCACATCTTTAACCCTCTCCATACTCATTTGCCATAAGCCAAACGAATATTCTAACACACACAAATCTAACACTTCGTTAAGCGAGGCATCTCCGTATGTTAAACCCTTCTCTTTCGAAAACTCTTCTAGCATCTTAACCATCACATCTCTGCGCTTAAGAACCTCAATTTGAAAATTATAAATCTTTTCTCTATCGCTCTCTGGGCCAATATTAGCTAAGAAATCTTCGTGTCTTCTATCTTCTAGGGCGAAACAAATAGGCCCAACGTAAGGAACATAAAAATCTACATCGTTAGGGTAATAAGTAGCATATATCATAGTATTCTGGCCACCTTTACTTACTCCACTTGCAACAAATTTACCTTTGTAGATACCCTTTAAACCCTCAACAATCTTGTGTGTGTCGTGAGCAGCATATTTACCCCTCATATATTGCCAATCGGTTGGTTTAGGGGTTGATTGTTCGAAGTAACGGTGCTGAATAACCACTACATTAGCTTTAAAGTGACGAGATAACTCCTCCGAATAGCGAGGATTAAGTCCAAAGCCTCCTGTATAACCATCGGTTACAACAATTGTAGGGGCATCAAACCCAACGTGAGCAACATATATCTGCTGGTCGAATGTACCTTTACTAGGATCAGCAGGCACAACCTCCTGACGCACCTTAACAGCATATTTCTCGCTGTATAGTGGCACTTGATTAATAATAGGCACCACCTCAACACTATTAGCCATAGAGGTCAATTTCTCGCGCAGCTCGGTGTTAGGCGCATCTTTAATAGTAATTCGCTCGATAGTTAAACCTTGAGCAAAAGTACGGTTAGCAGTACCACTCAATAGGGCTGCTAACACCAGTAATAACAGATTCTTTTTTGTCTTTAACATATTATTATTTTTTTAACCAATATTTTTATCAAACGCTGCAAAGATATTAAATAATTTTGAGAATTACACCATTAAGCAAAAAAAACTGCAAAGGTAAGGTTACCTTTGCAGTTTTTTATATATTATCGCCTAAATTAATAGAACATAAGATCATCTATCGAGAATACATATACATCAGTAGGTACTGAAGGCCAACCGTAGGGGGTATTAACGATTTCAGGCATTAACTCTACTAACACAGCATGCACATTCTCAATTGACGTTGGAAGGTCGCTGAATGAGATTGTTTCGTATTCACCGTAGAAATTCAACTCGCCATTAGGCAGCTCAATCCAAGTGTTAGGATCTGATTCTAGTGCATACTTAAGCGACATCTTCTGTATTGCTGGTCTATTCGACCAACTAAGTTGCCTAACAGCTACACCATTAAGTTTTACAGCAGCATTAAAATCAATCTCTAGTTGGAATTTTTCATTGTTAGATACAGGCCTAATCTCTTCAAATCCACCATTCTCTATTATATTATAATCGGTATCGTATGCAAATAGATAGTACATTGAATAATAATCAAACTGATACCCTGGAGTAGTTGCACTCCAAGCCATAGCAGGATCATCCATCCAATTAGCAGGTTTGATATAGCCAGGAGATAGAATGGTAGGGAGAGGAGACGCCTTAGAATAATCACCCTCTACTAAATTTCCTAAATGAGAAGCTACATCATACATATTGTAGTGAATATCAAACTTAATATCTTTTGCTAGACCTAACAATATTGCCGACTTAATATAAGCAGCATCACCCGCAGCATCATCTAAAGTGAAACCTGCAAATGACGAGCTAAGATAATGTATTCTACTTCCGATTATCACCTTTTCAAGCATAGGGAAATGTGCTACATCTTTAATTGTAGCTATATCTCCAGATAACTTTAGCTCTTTTGTAGTAGCTACAAAGTTTGCTAAATCTGCCTCGCTTACACTATTACTAACTAGAACATCTGCCTTAAATTTAGGGCTGTTATTAATGTCGTAGTTATTATTGTATACATACTCGCTTATTGATATGTTTTCAGCATTTTCTCCTGTTAAACTTATCGCATCGATACAGTTAGCTAAAGTAAATGATTTTGCGGCTGCGATATTACCCTCAGTTCCGCTATCAACTGCTAACCTTACATAACCAGCTGCGAAATCACTATCAACAACATTGTATTCAGCAGCCGAACCATCCGCAGCAGTATATAATATAGAGGTAGCTGTTACATTACTCTCCTTAGCTGCTAAGTAAACCAAAACAACCGACGAACCGTTGCCATTATCCGAATAAATCGAACCTGTTACAGTTGTTGCTGGCTGACCTACTACTTCCGAATGATTTAAGTGATAAAGCTCAGGTGTAGTATATGTCAATGGATTTGAACGCACACCTTGGCTATTCTCAGTATATATCTCTATCTTTGCCCCCCCTGTAATTGGGAAATCATACCCCGAAGCATCTGCTTCAGAGTCGAACTTATTGATATTAATATCTATCTCAACACTATCCTTTACCTCGGCATCAGTTCCTGGGTTAATTGTCCAAACAACAATATTTTTAGTAAGCGACACATCGCTACCATTATCCCAACTAAGAATAAAACGCTCCCATCCCAGCTCCGTAGTAAGGTCGGCAGAAGAATTTGGGTACATCTCTTTTCCGTGAACATCAACATACTCACTATATGTATCAAAAGCTGTTTCGCAGCTAGCTAACAGGAGAGCCGATGTTGCTATATAAAATATTTTTTTCATTTTCAATTGATTAAATTACTTCTTAACATAAAACTCCAACTCACTAAATGCTATCTGCTCTCCATCATACGAGTAACCACGGAATGAATCATAGTCATCGATAACACCCTCATTTGGTCCGAAAACAAATGTTGTTAAAACATTAAGCTTAACATAACGATACTTTGTCTCTCGTACATCAAACGAAAGTAGAGCATATACCGGAGGTAAACCATCAATATCAGATACCGAAGTGAATCCAACCCTCTGATGTGCCAATAAACCATCGTCACCGAAATCAAATGTATTGGTTCCACCTAAAGCATTATAGTACCACGCATTTGCAGGCATAGTACTGCTACCCCTAGGAGAATTATATGTTCCTAATAACTCCCACTCGGTACTTCCCTCTTGCTGACCATAAACTTCGAAATCACTAGGTAGCTTATTCACTAGCGAAGTACGTGGATTTGTGTTAGACCCTTGATAATATACAAACCAAGGATCATCGTAATTAACAGCACTCCAATATTGAGTATATAACCTAACTTGAGCCATAGTTTGAGGTGCGCCAAGATCGAAAATCCACTCCGAGCTACGCATACCATCCTTTGAAAGGAATGAGTGCATTGAGAAGTTCTCTAACGACTTTTGTCCATTAGTATCGCCATCGAACAAGTATTTCCAGCTATATGTTCCTTCCTCAACCGATTGCTCGATACTACTCTGCTGCATTACAACACTCTCTCCTCCAAGCTTTGTTGTTTGTAAGAACTCGGTCTTGAACTCCTTACGAGCGATAAGCTGCGAGTAACTATTCTCTACCCATAGCACAACAGTGCTGATATTATCTGAATCGACAACCGCCTCTCCAAATACATCAATTACATTTAACGATTGAGCCTCCGCAATTGGTAGAGATTTGATAATTATATCCTCCTCAGTGCCCTTTAGTGGGTCAATCCCCCTAAATCCAACAAAAAGTGTCCCTTCAGTTGCATCGAATAGATCTGCAATAGCGATTTTAAATCCGCCCCACGAACTAGATATCGATATATTGTTGTCTGTTGTGAGCATAACGCTAGATTGCAACTCTAATGTGCTGAATGTAGAGTTTATAGGTGCCGAACGAACCTCGTTACTATTCTTTAGATATATAGTAACAGGTATATCTTGCTTAGATGTAGTGAAACCATCAAGCATTATTGAACCAGCAAGATAATGAGCTGTTCGTACTACTTTCTCGCCCCAATTATTGATATAACTAACCTCTACCTCAAACACATCTTGATGCCCATCGCTAAGATTGAAGTGCATCACTGCTCCTCCCGCAGATGGGGTGAACAAGAATGTGTCGTCTTTAACCGTCACATTGAATACCTCAACCGCATCATCCTTACAAGAGATAAGAGATAACGATATCAGCATTACAATTGATATTTTTTTAATAAACTTCATAAGATTATAATTTGTTATTTATTTGTCCTATGTAACTCGGCAAAAAATTATAAATACTCGCAAAATATGAGATTATAACTTAATGCCTTGTTCCATATCTTATACAATTAATAATATTACTAAAAACTTAATGATATACCCACTGAGTAACTCTTAAGAATTGGGTAATTTAGAGCATTTGATTTAAGCTCTGGATCCCATATCTTAAAGTCGCTAATCACAAATGGATTATCTGTTCTAGCATACACCTTTACTCTATCAAGACCAACTTTATCAAGTAACTCTTTAGGTAGCATATATGCTAGCTCGATGTGACGACAACGAAGGTACGAACCGTTATTCATAAAGAATGTACTTGTTGGGTAGTCTGGATTCTTAACACCCGAAGTACCTCCTGCAGTAGGATCATATTCTCCTAATCCATCAACATTCAAACGAGGCCAGAAAGCATTATCAACCATATTATCTGGCGACCAGTGGCTATCAGCAATAGCAGTAAGAACACCGCTACCATCACCTTGGAATGGTGCAATCATATTCGAATCGATGAAGAATGTACTTTCGCCTACTCCTTGGAACGAGAACGATAGCTCGATTCCTTTATAGTGAACTGTACCATTCAAACCATAAGTATAACGTGGAGTAGTAGGTAAACCAATAGGTAACATATCTAACTCGTTAATAACCCTATCATTGTTAATATCAGCATAACGAATACCTCCAACCTGTGCATCTGCTTGAGTAGGAGCTTTACTAATCTCAGTAACATCAGAGAAAATACCAGTTGATACATAACCCATTTGTTGAGTCACATCGTGCCCGATAAGCGATTGATAATCGGCCACTGGATTATCTTGCTCTGATTGGATATGGTGATAAACTGTTTTATTATGGCTTAATGTACCTCCAACTACAATCCATAAATCCTTTGAGAACGCTTTTTGATAGCTAGCAGCTATTTCGTAACCAGTTGTTTTTGTTTTATAGTAGAAACCTGGATAGAAAGTTGTTTCAATAACCTCACCTATGTCGTTTAACTCATCGATAGAGTAATCAGTTTGGCGGGTATTACGCATCTCGTTAAAGTAGTCGGCACTAAAAGTTAAACCATCAAGCATACGAACATCAATACCCATATTGTAAGTTCTAGGAATATCCCACTCGTGGTATGTTCCTTCGATACGGTCGTTATTGTATGTGTAACCATACGAAGCACGTAGTTTAAGGTAATCAACAAACTCAACTCTATCTTTAAAGAAATCCTCGTTAGATAATAGGTAAGCTACGCCAGCTGCAAACGATTGACCAGATAGATAATCGTCAGAGATGCGCTTGTAGCCACTCTCAGAGTAAGAAGTTTCGAAGAAATATTTTCCTTGGTATCCATAACCTATACGAGTACCAAAATTTTTGTACATAAGAGGCTCTGAATCTCCTACTATCTCAGGATTCTTGTTTACGTACTCTTGTCCATCGTAAACAGACAGAAAATCTACACTATGATCGCCAAATGCTCTTGCATAAGATAACTTTAACTCGTAACCTGTTCCCGAAACAGATGTGTTCACGCTTGAACGCTCTTTGTATGTAGGGAATGTGTTTACAAAGTCGCTATTCACTTGAGTTAGCGCATAAACACCAGTTGTATAGTACGAGTTATTTAGCGAGTACTCTGCTGGAGTAACAAGGAACTTTTTAGATGTGAAACTCTCTTTTTGGAACATCACATTAGCGTTAAAATTAAGCCCTTCGGTAACAAAATCAAGCTCTTGATTATACTCGAACTTATTTACAGAGAAGAATCTATCAGCTACCGTTAAACCTTCGTGTACACGAAGATAAGGGTTTGAAGCTGTATCACCTGCATTTCCAAAACGAGCATGCTCCCACGAGTAGATTTCATCTTGCGGATAAACCATAGCATAATTTACTGGATTAGCATCAAAAGCAAGCTTATATATCATATCTCCAATATATCCTGGATGAGGTGTACCAAGCTCTGTGTACATCGGATTCTCATCTATATAAACAGGACCCGAATACTCATCAAAAGTGGTGTAACTATTAATCGAAAGTGTGATTCCCTTATTAAGAGTAGCTGTCATATTAGCCCTAAAGGTCATCAGCTTATTATCAATATTAGCATTAAACACATTCTTGTCGTAGGTATTAAGCATACCCATATCATCATCCATAGTAAACGATGTATAGTAAGCAATAGTCTTCGTTCCACCACTAACATTTAAACCTAAACGGCTATTTGTTGTTGTTGGCATATAAAGCTGATCCATCCAGTTGTTAGCAGGGTATGCATACGAAGCATAATTAGGATTCATTGTACGCTCAATCTTTTGAGTCTCGTATAGCGTAGCTGTTGTATTATTACCATCAACCACCGCACGGTTAAACAGATTCATATAGGTCACAGGATCTGCAAAATCTAGCGTAAATGTAGGTTGAGCAAATACCTGCTCGTAACTTGCTGTAATATTAATCTCGCCTGGAGATGAAGTTTTAGATGTAAGTAGAACTACACCATTAGCACCACGAACACCATAAATAGCTGTTGCCGAAGCATCCTTTAAAACCGAAACCTCTGCAATATCCTGTGGTCTGATACGTGCTAAATCTAGCTCGTTAATCTCAATACCATCCATAAGGATAAGTGGAGTTCCATCATGCCCCTCAATTTCTAACATGCTCCTAAGACCACGGATATAGAAATCTGTATTTATTAGGTCGCTAGTAAGGATTCCTGGCTGACCAGAATTTTGCCAACCAACTACTCCTGCTACATTACCCATCAACGACGGAGTAAAATTAGAGTTCGAGTAATCTAAAACCTCACCTTTAACTGTGGTCATCGCCCCTACATACCTATCTCTCTCTTGTATACCATAACCCGTATTGATAGGATCTACATATTGTGCCTTTTCAATCTCTAAGTTTACAAGTATAAGTTTAGAATCCTCCTCGATTGCTACCTCTTTTAATCCAAAACCTACTGCTGTAATCTCTAACACATCGCCGCTTTTAGCCTCAATAGAGAAAGCTCCTGAAGCATCCGTAAATGTCTTAGTTCGCGTTCCCATTATACGAACAGATGCCCCCATAATAGGATTCTTATCCTCATCTATAATCTTACCCTGTACCCCTTTGACAGCTTCATCTTGCTGCGAAAGAGTTAGGGTACTCTCAACCACTGCCAAATCACCAGAAGGAGTAGCATAAGCCGAGTTTATACTATATAGCATCATAGCACTTCCTGCCACAAAGATAGAGAGTATCTTTGAGCCTTTTACCACTCTGCTCATTAAAATTTTATTCATAATTCTTTATTATATAAATTAATAAATATTCCCTCTAATTAAAAGAGCATAATATCGTCGATAATCATCTTACCATTTAATGGGAAAATTAACTCTAGATTATAACAACTTACTGGTTCTTTAAAGTAGAAAATTGTTATCTCGCCCCTACTATTACCCATTTGCTGATTTGAGAATAGGTAAGATAGTTCTTGCCCTCCAAAAGGACTATCAACAGAAACACTAATATCGGTAATAGTTGTTGGGATAAATGCTATATCTTCAGTTTTAGCATAATCATAGCCGATGTTACGTATAGCAAAACCCTTAAGCTGTAATCTAGCACCAGCAGTGTTAATTATCCTAAATGCCGACTGATCAGAGTATGGATTCTCAACAACATGAGCCCTGCGGTAATTTTGTGATGTTAAATCACTAAAATAATCAAACAGGTATGCCGAATGAGAATGATTAATTGGTGCTGGCCAACCGTATAAATCCTGAGTATAATCAAGCGCATTTGCCGATAAATCAACACTCTGATTATCTTGATCTGCACTATATCCAGTATCAAAGAAGGTAATTCCTGTTGGGAATTGTGGCTTATCCATATAGCCTCCCTCAACTAAATCTTCAACTTTAGATAGCTCGCTACCAACCGAGAACATATCACTATAAATTTTAACCTTAAAGTCAGGATTAACAGATTTCAGATACTTTAATACACGAATATCTATACGGCTATTATCAAAATGTGATTTCTCCTCAGTAGTTAATTCGCTAACTGGCATATTGCTAGCTAAGAATCTGTTTCCACCTAGCACTACTCTCTTAAGTTCAGGGAAAGTAACTAAATCAGCTATAGTGGTTAGAGAGTAATCAAAATTTACAACTTGTACTGAATCGATATAGTCATCAAGCCCATTATACGGATTATACCCACTAATTTGCTGGATTGCCGTTTTAAAGCCTGCATCCATTTCGTAATCTACCACAGGTTCGCCTTGCGCAACTTGTACAAGGTCTATACACTCCTCTAGCTCGATTGCACGATTAAACATTATCTCCTTCGAATCAGCGCTAACATCTACTGAGAGATAACCATTATCATAATCATCCTCTGTAATCTCACGTGTAACCACTTCGCCTTGCGGGTTAGTGTACTCAAGATTAGCCTCACGCTCTTTTAAATCGCGTGGCTTAAGTATAACAACAGCTCTCTTGCTACCATCACTATTGTCAGCAAAAATAACTTTATCTTGAGCTACCGGTAAAAACTTCACCGACTGATGATTGGCATTGATAGTGCTAGCTACCGCCATCTCCTCGCGTGAAACTCTTCCATCGCCATCTACCGCATATATACGGAAAATATACGAGTCGTTATTAAAATCAAGCTTTGGCAGACCAAGCTCCTCGAACGAACTTCCTGTATTGAAACTTCTCCACGACGCATCAAAATATACGCTATCTACAAGTCCTTCACTACTCCATGTAAGCAAATAACGTTCAACTGTAGGATCAACATTAGCATCCCACTCAAGCTCGAAACGCTCCCAGCCTGTTGCTACAGTAAGGCCATTAACCTTTCCTACATATCTTATTTTTCCATCGCCTGCCAAATCTTCGTAGGTAGCCAATTGCGACTCACAACCTACAACCATTAAAATAGCGGCGAATAATATAAATAATCTTTTCATAATGTAATTTTATTTTAGGAGATTCTTACCTCCAAATGATTAACATATCCAGATACGAATTAGTTATTAACATATATCTCTAACTCCGAGAATGATACTTGACCACTAACATTGTAATCAATTGGAGACTCCGACAAATTCTCGAAGTAACCAAATGTTGAGAAAGTATCTAATATATTAATTCGGATATATCGGAAATTTGTACTCTCAAATCCAGGGAAATCAACCTCTAAATATACATTCTCTAAATTCTCTTCAATGGCATTTCCTTCATAATTACCAGCACTTATACCCACTCTCTCTGAAGATTGAATCGAGAAATCAGCGGCCGACGAGGCAGCCTGACACCATGTACCTTCGAATGCTAAGCGACCACCCTCGGTAGCATAACTTCCTATTTTTACCCATGTACCATTAACATCATTTGTTCCGTAAACTTCTACGGCATGTGGTAAACGCTCGCGTACTGATAATCCCTCAAGGTAAGCATATGGCGAAGCATCAGAAAGTAAGATTGCAGGTAGTGTATAAGGAGCAGGGAAGTAACCCTCGTCTGCAATCCAATACTGTGTATAGATACGTAGATAAGCTGGAATTGCTCCACCAACACCTAAATCGAATATCCACTCTGATTGTTTTGAGTCATCCACTGACAAGAATGCCATATAATCAGCACCTTTATAGTTCTTAGCACCATCAAATAGAGCTTTCCAGCTGTAATCGCTTGTCTCAACCGACCTAGCTATACTTGAAGAGTGCATAATAACATCCTCTGCTACTGCTGCTCCTGTAAGTTGAGTTGTTTGGTACTCACGTCTAGCGATAATATTTGCATCAAGATCCTCACTTTGAAGTACTACAGTTATTTGACCATCCTGCCAAATTGAAGCATCAGGCGAAAAACGAGTAGAGTAAGCATTATCGTTAATATTAATAACGCCTATCTGGATATCAGCAAGCTGACCTGTAAAACTACTTATTCCTCTGTACGACACCCTAATCTGACCAGTTGTTTTTTCTGTCAATTCAAGCTCTTCATCGATAACAATCCTGAAGCCACCCCAATACGGTTTAACATCTAAGTTATCATCCTTTAAAACTAAACTTGGGAACGACTCTAACGCCGTAAAATTTAAATTTAATGGCTCTGAACGCTCGTTCTTATTGTTTTTTAGATAGACTGTAACAGGAACATTTCCAGCACTAATCATCCCATCTAAAAGCAGCTCTCCTGAAAGCACGTAAGCATTCTTAATAATCTGCCTACCTTGATTATTGGCATAAACAGCCTCAATTTGATAAACCTCTGAATGCTCCTCTGATAGCTCGAATGTCATCAATGCTCCACCTGGTACAGATTCAAACTCGAATCTGTCTGGTGTAATCAGCACCTCAAAATCACCTACATTATCCCCCTTACAAGAGAATAATAGCGCAGGTAACATTAAAAATAACAATATCTTTTTCATACGATTTTTATTTGTTTTAATTAGTATCCTAATTTAAAGATACACATTTAAATAAACCAAACTACTCTCTTACCAGTAAAGAGTTTGTGTAATATTTGACTTTTGAACCTCGTCACTATCAATAGGGAAGAAGTTATCACGCGGATTCTGGAATCTAACCCTATTAGTTATATTCTTATAACCATCGAAGTTATTATAATACTCATAAGCTGAAGTTCCATCGATATTCCAACCCTTAAGTGGTTGATTTAATACAACCGATGCAGTTTTCCAACGTCTTAAATCCCAAAAGCGATGTCCCTCAAATAGTAACTCAATAGCTCTCTCTTGATGGATAACCTCTCTTAATCCTACTACATTCTCGATGAACGCTGGATTATATGAGTTCGCCCACGCCTCTTTTACACCAGGAATACCCGCACGTGTACGAATAACATCAAGGTAATCGATAGCTTCATCTGGCCTACCTGCCTCATTCAGTGCCTCGGCAGCTAACAGATAGAGCTCGCTTAAACGCAATACAGGGTGATAATGCTGCTGAATATTAACGTGTGCAAAACCATCTCCCTCGAAAGTTAAACCTTTCTTACACCAATAACCTGTTGTATTATATATACCATAGCTTGGATTAGGACGAGCAATCTCCTCACCTTCTCTTGCAAGAATACCGTAATGTATATCATTATCTGTAGATTTTGCTCTTAATAACCAATATCCCCTATCAAAACCGATGTTAGCGTAGAAACGAGGCTCGCGAGCAACGTGCGCATTTAGTACATCTTGATAAGTAACGATACGACTATTATAGTTCCAATCAGTAAACCACTCCGCAGTGTTACGTGCGTCAAAATTCCAATCTGGATCCATCTCGATAGGTAGACCATTCTCTGTGTAGTACAAATCAACAACATTACCTGTTACCGAGAAAGTACCAACATTAGCCACACTTCTATGAGGGTGAGTATTACCATTGATATCGTTGAAAGTAAATGAAGGGTACTTATATTGTGCTGGGGTAGCCTTATCTACTGTTACCCATAACCACTCATCTCCCTTAAACTCAGGAGCTATTGAAGAGCGCATAATATCGTACTGAGTATTCATTGACGTTGGATGCATACCTTGTGTTCCTTGCTCTAACTTAGGACCGTTTGCTGTAATTCTTTCGATTGCATCGGTAGCAGCCTCGGCAGCCCTATCCCATTTTGTTGCATCAACAGTTGTGGAGAATAGCGGATTACCGTTTATATCTTTAAAATCAGCATAATCAGGATTACCATTAAATAATGGAGAAGCTTGATAAGTTAATACACGAGCTTTAAGAGCTAATGCAGCATCTTGATTGAAACACTTATATAAATTAGGCGACATCTTATTCCTAGGAGGAAGCGAATCGATAGCCTTATCAAGAAGTGCTACGATAGTATTAAAACAAGTATCAACATGCGAACGTGGACGTTGTAGCACCTCTAAATCTTCGTTAGGCGCAATATAATCCTCAACTAATGTGATTGGGCCATACTGGCGAACTAACTCGAAATAGTACCACGCTTTAATAGCACGAACATACGCTTTAAACTCGTTTATCTGATCTTGTGTCTTATTACGACATAAATCAACATGACGTAAGAAGATATTACAGTGCTCGATAAGTACATATCTGTTTGTATGGTTAATCGAACCATCCGAACCAAGATAACCATCCCTATCACTTTCACGTCCCCACTTACTTCCGTAAGGGTTATAGTAGGTTTGCTGACCTGTTGAAACAAGTGGACCTACGATAAATTGATCGCTTGTTGTAGGATTAAGCTGATAATACTCTGGAATAATATACTCATCGGTACCAGTCATAGCAGGGTCAAATGCAATATTACCATCAGTATAGAACGCCCCTTGATAACAGGTCATCAAATAAGTATCCACACTATTACTCTCTCTAAATATTTGCTCTAGAGTTAGTGTTCCTCCATCTTCAACAACATCTAGCCATTGAGCCGAACAACCTACCCCGATAAGAGCCGAGAATAGCAGTACAATAAACCTATTTTTAAATTTTATATTTTTCATAATCTATAATTTGTTTATTAAGTTCCTCTATCTAACCTTTAGAAACTAAAAGTTAATCCAATAGACTGAGTTTGCTGAATTGGATAGTTAAATCCTTGTTCACCTAGCTCAATATCCCAAACTTTGAACGAGCTAAATAAGAATGGATTATCCACACGTACATATAATTTAGCACTTCTAATGTTGAACTTAGAGAGAATATGCTCTGGTAGCGAATAAGATAGTTCTAACTGACGAACACGTAGGAATGAACCCTCGTACATAAAGAACGTACTCTTTCTTACCTGTGAAGCACCCTCACGATAGTAATCCTCTTGTGGATTATGATCGATAATATTACTTGTAGATAGACGTGGCCAGAATGGATCATCCATCATATTATCCTCACTCCAATAACTGTCATTAATTGCTGATAGCATTGCTTGACCACCTACGAACGGCGAAACACTCTCTGGATCTACAAAGAATGAACGCTGCCCCGAACCTTGAAGAGATAACGAGAACTCGAACCCTTTATAGAATACTGTACCATTTAAACCATAGATAAGACGTGGAGTCTCAGGTAACCCGATAGGTACTGCATCGTTTACATCAATAACCAAATCACCATTCATATCACGGTAACGAATATCTCCAGGAACAACACCAGCCTGAAGAGGTGCATCGTTTATCTCAGCCCAATCGGTAAATACCCCCTCGGCGATATAACCAAATGCTTGAGAGATATCCTTTCCGATACGTGATTGGTACGACTCGATATTGGCAGATTGCTCTAGCTCCATAAAGGTTGCACGGTTATATGTAGCTGTTCCACTTACAATAAACCAAAAATCTGAAGAGTACGCCTTCTGCAACTTAGCAGATAGGTCGAATCCACGCGAGCGAACCTTTCCATTATTATCTAGTGGTTCGAACTCCATACCCATAGATGCAGGGATAGATGTACGATAAGAGATAATATTGTGACGAATCTCTTGATAGAAATCAGCATTAATCTCTACTAGGTTGAATAGCTTAGTATCGATACCAAAGTTTACTGTCTCTGCTATCTCCCACATAATATCTGGGTTAGCATACGAGTAGATTTGATATATCTGAGAGTCCGTAAAACTAGCGTTAAATATCGACTGATCTAGTTGATATGGCGACTGAATCTCTTTTCTTATCGATTGAAGGTGAACATATCTAGGATCTTCGATGATACCATCATTACCCACCTGACCATATGATAAACGAAGCTTTAACATATTTAACCATCCAGAGTAGCGAGACATAAAGCTCTCTTTAGAGATGATGTACGAGCCCCCCACTGAAGGGAAGAATCCCATTCTCTGATCCTCAGCAAATCGCTCTGAACCATTAAATGCAAACGATACCTCACCAAATATTTTATTCTGATAGCCGTAAGATAGACGCCCTGCGTAGCTTAGGTTACGCATAGGATATGTATTTGTGAAGATAGGTATAACCTCAGTATCACTATCAACAATTCCCTCGTCTGTTGGCTCGGCAAACTCACGATAAGAGATACTCTCTTGCGACTGGAATACACCTAGCGCACTCACTTGGTGATCACCAAACTCGCGGTTATACATAAATTTAGCCTCATAAGTCATACGTCTAAGCGAAGTATCATCATATTTAAGTACATCTTGCATTAGCTCATCAGATGAATCATCTGTGTTCAACTGCGTAAGAGTGTAAGTACCTGTTGAAGCATTATAGTTATTAAGAGCCATAACCTCTGGCGATATTACATACGAATCGGCAGTATAAGACTCTCTCTGATAAGCAATCGAACCACGGAACTCTAATCCTTGAGTTAAAGCATCTAACTTATGTATATATTCGAACTTATTAGTAGATGAGTGACGCTCGCGAATAGTGTAACCACGATATAGCTCTAATAATGGGTTATTTTGGTATGTTGCACCATCAGCCTGAAGGAATCCACCCTCGGCACTACCGAAATACCACTCTGAACCATCCACACTAGGGTAAAGTGGAGCATAATCTACTGGCGAAGCTCTAAATGCTAGGTCGTATGCCTCAGTCATATCGGTGTACGGGCCATAGTAGTCGTCCATAGTTGTAAAACTATTAAACTGGAACAACACATCACCAAGATTAACGTTAATGTTAGTTCTAAATGATAGGTTCTTGTTAGATATGTTTGTATCGAACGAGCTAAGATTTCTGCTCGAATTTAACATACCCCTATCATCATTATATGTGAACGAAGTAAAGTGCTGAACAATATCTGTACCTCCACGCATATTAACCGCATAGTGATTGTTTA
>CAYJHM010000019.1:0-17495 GCA_964369935.1 uncultured Rikenellaceae bacterium | reverse complement strand
TATTAGCTTTTAGTTATTTTAACAGATTGTAAGTCAGGTGTTTTGCATTTAGGGAGATTACTTTCCTCCTAACGAGCGATACAGATTAATTACTCCTTGAATCTCGTTATACTTGTCGTTTGCTTGATTTAACTGTGCCTGAAGAAGCGAGTTTTGTGCAGTTATAACATCAAGATATGTTGCATTAGAGTGCTTCATAAGTAGCTCTGCACTGCGTAAAGCTTTTTGCAGCTCAGTTATCTGCTGACTATCAAACTCTAACCTCTTACGTGCTGTTTGCCAATCAAGAAGATTGCTATTTACCTCGTTTGCGGCATCCAAAATTGTCTGCTTATACTGTAAAAGAGCCTGCTCTTGCTGCGACTTGCTAATCTTTAATCTAGCATTAAGTGCCCCTTTATTAAATATAGGTTGAAGTGCCGATGCTACTGCATTATATACCCACTCGCCAGGATTTGATATTACACCAACAGCACTATTTGTCCAACCAACAGAACCAGATAATGTGATTGATGGATAGAATGCCGCACGAGCCTCGTTTGTTGCGTAAAACATCTGTGCTAGATAATACTCCGCTTGTAGCACATCAGGACGCTTAGAGACCATCTCAAGAGGTACACCTACCGATACACTCTCAGGGAAATTTTGCTCTAATAATGAACCTCGCTCTACTCTCTGAGGAGCACGAGCAAGCATCGAGCATATTGTGTTCTCTAGAACCTCAATTTGAGTAACAATACTCTCAAGATTAGCCTTTAACCCTAATACATTCGCTTTTGCCTGAGCAACAGCTGTTTCATTGGTCATACCTGCACGTTTAAGAGCCACTAACATCTTAATATTTTGCTCCCAATTAGCAATTGTTTGTTCACTAATCTTGCGCTGCATATCAAGGGTTAGAAGTGAGTAGTAGCTATTGGCTAAGGTCGAGATAACCTGAGTTTCAACCGCTTGTGCGTACGCCTCGCTCTGCATTAACACGGCCTTAGCCTTCTCTTTGCTATTTCGCACCTTTCCAAAAATATCTATCTCCCAACTTGCTTGTGCTGCTAGGTTATAGGTATCTACACTCTGTCCGTCTAACAAACCTGTGCTTGTGCCTTGTGGTGCAAGATTTAGTGAAGGAAGGTACGACAAACGTGCTGTCTTTAACGATGCCTCAGCATCATCGACCTTCATTCGTGCCACATTAAGATTTGTATTACTCTTAAGTGCCTCGTTAATTAACTCTTTAAGATGATTATCGGTGAAAAGTTGTTGCCAGCCCATGCTAGCTAACGACCCCTCATTTTGCTCTAGGTTATTACGATAGAGGTAATCCTCTGCGGTTGGCAGCTCGCTACGCTGAAACGAGCTATATACTCCGCACCCTGATAGTGTAATCAGGGCTACGGCAACAACCATTATACTATTTATTACTCTCATAAAATTTCTATTTACTCTCTTGTAATTGCTCTCTATTTTTACGATTAGGACTTAACTTCTCCTCGATTGTTTGGAATACAATGAACATTACTGGCACAATAAATACAAGTGCTACTGTTCCTATAATCATACCACCTATGATAGATACTCCTAACGATATATTACCATTTGCTCCTACTCCCGTAGCAACAGCTAGAGGCAACATACCTATAATCATTGTTAGCGAGGTCATTAATATTGGGCGTAGACGTGTCTGGGCTGCGCTCAATGCCGCCTGACTTATCGACATACCTGCTCTTCTGCGCTCGGAAGCATATTCGGTAAGAAGAATTGCTGTTTTAGCTAGTAGACCAATAAGCATTATCAATGCTGTCTGCATATACACATCGTTTGTAAGCCCAAAAGTCTTAGCAAATAGGAAACTTCCAAACATACCAAACGGAATCGACATAATAACCGCCAGTGGTATCATAAAGCTCTCGTACAGAGCACACAGGATAAGATATACGAATATTAGCGAGATAATATATATAAATATCGCTGTATTACCCATACCTGCCTCTTCACGTGTCATACCACCATACTCTACACTGTAACCCATAGGTAACACATCATCTGATAACTGATTAACCAGCTCGATAGCCTGACCCGAACTATATCCATCAGCAACAGTTGCACTTACAGAAATCGAGTTAAACATATTAAATCGAGTTAAGTTCTCGGCACCATACACCCTTTCAAGAGTTACATACTGCGAAATAGGCGACATCTCTCCTGATGATGTACGTACATACATCTTAGATAGCGAACTCTCATCTACCCTATCCTCGGCTGGCGCTTGAATCATCACACGGTACAGCTTAGAGAATTTATTGATATTAGACACATAATTTCCTCCGATATATCCTGACAGCGTACTTAACACCTCTAATGGAGATACGCCATTGCGTTTACAAACGGCGGCATCGACATCAATGCGGTACTGTGGGAAACGTGGATTAAAGGTTGTTGATACACGCGAAAATTCAGGATTTTGTGATAATGTTGCAATCAATTTTTGCGTATTTTGGAATAACTCCTCAATTGTTCCGCCTTTTCTATCTTGCACATATATCTCTAGACCACTACCTGCACCATACCCCTGAATCATTGGAGGACCAAAAGCAATAACCTGCGCTGTTTTTATTGTACTAGTTAGGGCATATATCTTACCTAACACTGCATCCGAGCTACTTGCTTTTCCTTTACGCTCGTCCCAATGTTTTAACTTTACGATAAATGTACCATTCGAAGGACCTGCACCACCTAGGAATCCAAAACCAGATATATTTGAGTATATCTCAATCTCAGGTATCTTCTGAAGTGCCTTATCTATATCCTCCATAGCCTCCATTGTTTGAGCTAACGAGCTACCCGGAGGTGTTACAACATTAATAAACACAACCCCTTGATCTTCGTTTGGCACCATCGCTGTCTTAGTAGTAGTACTTAGGTAATATAGCCCCCCTAAAGCTGCTACTAGTAAAACACCTGTAACCCAGCGGTACTTCATAAAGAAAAGAACTACCCTCTTATATCGTAAAACTATCTTACTAAATGATGCCTCGAAAGCAATATGAAAACGCGACGAGAAACTCAATCGTTCACCATTTTTAGCCTCTTTTTGATGAGGAGTCATTATCAGAGCACAAAGAGCAGGGCTCAGCGTTAGTGCATTGATAGTTGAGATAGCAACTGCGATAGCCATAGTTATACCAAACTGCATATAGAATGTACCAGTAGTACCTCCCATAAAACTTACAGGGATAAATATCGCCATAAATACAACAGTTGTGGTAACTAATGCTCCACTTATACCCTTCATAGCATCAACCGCAGCATTATACGACTTGGTATAACCCTCATCGAACTTCGCTTGAACAGCCTCAACAACCACAATAGCATCATCTACCACCGTACCAATTACAAGCACCAAAGCAAATAGTGTTAATAGGTTTAAGCTAAATCCTGCTAGGTAAATAAAAGCAAGAGTTGCTATTAACGACACAATAATAGCGGCAGCAGGAATAAGGGTAGATTTAAAACTCTGAATAAAGAAATAAACCACCAAAATCACTAGAATTATAGCTAAAATAAGTGTCTCAATCACATTATCTATCGATGCATCTAAGAAATCCTTACTACTCATCAAATCATCAATAGCAAGCCCTTTAGGTAAATCTTTACGTATCTGCTTAACCAACTCATCTATATTCTCGATAATCTCGTTAGCGTTAGAGCCTGATGTTTGTGAAATCATAGCTACTGTACCAGTCTTACCAGATATCTTAGTGTTGTACTCGTAGCTTAATAGCCCCATCTCAACATCCGCAACATCTTTAAGACGTAGAACCTCTCCGTCAGGTAACGAACGGATAACCATATTCTCGTAATCAACCTCATTCTCGCTACGACCCTTATACTTCAATACATATTGGAATGTAGCAGGGCTATTAGCGCCTAATGTACCTGTAGCATACTCTACATTCTGCTCGCCTAGCATTTGTGTAATATCCGAAGGAACAAGACTATAATTAGCCATCTTGATTGGGTCTAACCATATACGCATAGCATAATCGGCACCCATAATTTGCACCTCTCCTACCCCACTAATACGCGAAATTTGAGGTTCGATATTAATCTCAAGATAGTTATTGATAAAGTCAGCATCGTGCGACCCATCTGGGCTATAAAGAGCTAATACCTTAATATTACTTGATAGACGTTTTTGAGCGGTAACACCCGAACGGGTAACCTCTGAAGGGAGTAAACCTTGCGCAGTAGCAATTCTATTTTGCACGTTCACAAGAGCCATATCTGAATTTGTCCCTTGCTTAAAATAAACTGTCACATTAGCCGAACCATTATTACTAGCCGAAGAGGTCATATAGGTCATATTCTCAACACCATTTATCGCCTCTTCAAGTGGTGCAACCACACTCTTCTGAACCGTCTCGGCATTAGCACCTGTGTATTGAGCCCTCACACTTACAGTAGGAGGAGCAATCTCAGGAAACTGCTCTAGCGGTAACAGAGTTAAACCAATCAATCCAATAAGAACAAACACTATCGAAATAACACTTGACAGAATTGGACGATCTATAAATCTTTTTATATTCATTTCATTTATTTTTTACTGTCAAACACTATCTCTTAGCTTGTGGAGCACCTGCTGGAGCAGCTCCTCTTACTGGTGTTCCTTCGCGAACCAGACCAGCACCTTTAGCAACTATCTCATCGCCAACTTTTATTCCACTACTTACAATAAACTCACGTCCGCCAAGAAGAGGAGTAGAAATAATCTCGGCTGCTGTTGCTTTACCATCTACTACCTTGTAGACAAAACGCTTGGTCTGAATTTCGAAGGTTGCCTCGGCTGGAATAACAATAGCATTATTGTAAAATTTAGTTATACCTACACGAGCAACTCCACCATCACGTAATCTCCTATCGGGGTTCTTGAATGTTGCACGCATCAATATCGAACCAGTGGTGCGATCGATACTGCCGTTAATAGCATCAATTTTACCCTTCTCGCTATAAGTGGTACCATCGCTAAGTAGAAGCGAAACTGGAGGAATAGCTGCTATTGCCTCTTCGGTTGCTCCGTTAGTTGTGATTGCCAACATATCCGCTTCACTTAGTGCAAATCGTGCAAACATAGTATCTAAATTAGCTATTGTTACTAATGGCTCGGTTATACTGGTACTCACTAAAGCACCTACACTATAAGGTACTGTCCCAGCCACACCAGCAAACGGACTCCTAACCTCGGTGTACGATAAATTATTTTCAGCATTCACCTGTTGCGACTGAGCAAGTGCAAGAGCCGCCTCTGCCTCGGCAAGTGTGTTACGCGAAGTTGCCATATCATACTCCGACACAACACCTTCACTAAATAACTCTTCACTACTTTGCAGCTTCAAACGTGCAGTAGCAACACGAGCCTCTGCACTCTTAGTGTTAGCCTCGGCAGTAGCTAAAGCTGCACGATAAGGCACCTGATCGATTATAAATAGAGTCTGCCCCGCCTCAACATTATCACCATCATCAACCAATATTTTAGTAATAGTACCAGCAACTTGTGGACGAATCTCCACAAAGTCATCGCTATGGATTCGTGCACTGTACTGTTGCTCGGTCTCTCGGTCCGAAGTGGTGACCTTCATTGTTGGATAGCCTGCTTGTGGCATTGTTCTCTTTACCTCTGGTTTGCAACCTACCAGAACTACTCCTGCTAATAGCAGTGTGGATAAAAGATAGTGTTTCATTTTTGATTCTCGATTTTTATTATTATATTTGTAAACTATTTTTTTAATGACATGCTTCAACACTACAAAGTTACTGATATAACGCTTAACAGGCAACTCTTTATTGCTAAAAAGTTGTAAACGTATCAAATGTAGTGGCGAACGTAAATTATAGGCAAATATGACACCTAAAAAAATTAAACTCTACATCGATTTAGCGATGTACATAGTGCTAATTCCGTTTATAACACTATTTGTCCCAGCACAACGTGTAATAGAATCGAGCAGTAAATTCATGATTGTCCTAAGCCTATTTGTATATTTAGTGTACTATATAAACTCCAATTTCAGTATAATAGGGGCACTAAGTCGCAAACAATACCTTAGAGCAGCATCAATTATTGCCGTACTGCTTGCTCTCACATTTATTACGGTAAATCTACCTATCGAAATATTTGGCTTGAATATAACAGACAATGACAGAGTTGATTACAACATACGCGCTAGGGTTGTGTGGTACATATTCGCTATGCTTATGGCTATTGGGTTCACCCTATCTCTTCTCTACGAACTGCACCGACAGTCGAGCAGTAAACAAGAGGCAGAGCTAGAAAAACGACGTGCCGAAATTGCCCTGTATAAGGCTCAAATTAATCCTCACTTTATGTTCAACACACTCAACACTATTTATGGATTGATAATATCGAAATCAGATAGTGCGGAAGGGGTATTTGTTAAGTTTACAGATATTCTTAAATATATGTACACCAATGCCGATGCCGACACCATAGCAATACATAAGGAGGTGAAGTATATATCCGACTATATCGAACTGCAGCGAGCACGTCTCACTAAACGTACTAAGGTTATATTCCAGCATAGCATCGAGGATGAAAACTATACAATAGCACCTATGATTCTAATCACTTTTCTGGAGAACTGCTTTAAATATGGGGTATCCTCTACCATTGATACCACTATCGAGATAGATATAACATTAAAGGGAGGGAAATGCTCGTTTTCAACAGTGAACGATATAACAAAAGAGGGGACACAAAAAGGAATAGGCATAGAGAATTGCCGCAAACGCCTAGAACTTCTTTATGATGGTAGATACACGCTCGACACCTACAAAGATGGCAGCAAGTACTACGTTAAATTAACAATCAATAACTAAACAACTATGCCCAAATATTTAGCAATAGATGACGAACCTGTCGCACTATCAATAATAGAGAATTTCTGTAGTAGGCTAGACAACAAAATAGAGCTTGCACTATATGATAACCCAAATCAAGGTATCAATTATCTTAAAAATAATCAAGTTGATATAATCTTCTTAGATATAGATATTAATGGCGTTTCGGGGCTTGATTTAGCAAAATTAGTGCCCCCTTCAACTGCTTTAATATTCACAACAGCACACTCAGATTATGCCATACACGGATTCGAGCTATGTGCCACCGACTTCTTACATAAACCCTTCTCGTTTGACAGGTTTAAGGTTGCAATAGATAAAGCCCAAAATACGACTATTACAACCAGAATACCAGCTATCGAAAAAGAGATAATTCTAAAGGTTGAATATAAGAACGTGTCTATTAAATTGTCAGATATCGAGTATATCGAGGCTATGGATAACTACATTAAGGTACATAGGGTTAATCAAAGAGCTGTTATTTCGCAAATGCCAATGAAAAGTATAATGGAACTTCTACCACAATCCGATTTTGTACGTATTCACCGCTCGTATATAGCAAATAGGAGCGCAATAGAAAGTTTCACTAAGCGCATATTAACCCTAAAAAGCGGCACATCCCTAACAGTAGGCCGCATCTACGCCAAAGAGCTTTAAGTTTATTATTGGCTAATTCGCAAAACTCAGGTCTTAACGTACCGATGTACGCCTGCGGTTACTCGCAAGAGTAATGCACCACAGCTAACGCACTTATGGAAAAAGCGAACACTTTTGGGCTGCGGTCAAAACAAAATATTACCCCCATTTCTGAGAATTACCTCAAAAATGGGGGTAAATATTAGCTTTATTTTAACACATTGTATTAGGGAATCTCCCTATCCAAAACTCAGGTTAATAAAAAAGGGCCATCCATATCGGACAGCCCTTAATATAATAGAATCTCTAATTAGTCGTTTAATGAGAAACGGAAATAGTGAGATACAGTTGCATCAGCGTTATCTTGACGGATAAGCTCTCCGCAAGTCATCTTGTTGTTCTTAACAAGTGCTTGGTTAAGGATAGTGTTCTCCTTAACGTATTTTGCAACTTTACCTTGAGCAATCTTCTCAAGCATATTCTCTGGCTTGCCCTCTTGACGAGCTTGCTCCATTCCAATCTCTAACTCCTTAGCTAATACATCAGCAGGACAATCAGCCTCTGAAATAGCGATAGGTGCCATTGCTGTAGCTTGCATAGCTATATCTTTAGCAACCTCCTCTGATACAGGAGCACTGAAACCTAGTAATGTACCTAGCTTGTTGTTCGAGTGAATGTAGCTTACTACATAAGGAGCCTCAACACGTGCATAGAAAGCAACCTCTACTTTCTCGCCTGTTTGACCCGACTTCTCAGTTACAATCTCAGCAACTGTTAAATCGCCTACTTTAGTAGCCATTAACTCCTCGATATTCTTTGAATCATTAGAGATAGCAACCTCTAAAATTTCGTTTGCCGACTTAACAAACTCCTCATTCTTAGATACGAAGTCTGTCTCACAAGCTAAACAAAGAATATAACCTAACTTATTATCAAGTATACGACAAACCATATAACCCTCAGTAGCATCCCTATCAGCACGCTTGCTTGCAATAAGCTTACCCTTCTCACGGATAATATCTTTTGCCTTTTCAAAGTCACCATTTGCCTCTTGAAGTGCCTTCTTACAATCCATCATACCGGCACCAGTCATTTTGCGTAGCTTTGCTACGTCAGCTGCTTTAATTTCCATATTTTTGAATAATTAATTGTTTAAATTTAACGTTGAAGGGGCGATAAACAACTTTATACACCCCCCTCAACAAATATTTGCTCTTACTTATTACAGTAAATTACTCAGCAGCCACTTCAGCTGCCGCCTCTACAACCTCGGTAGTCTCCTCAACAACCTCTACTACTGTTTCAGTAGCCTCAACAGCTGTTGTCTCCTCTTCGCCTTCGTTTGATTTATCTGATGCTTTTCTCTCATTCACCCCCTCGTTGATAGCTGCTATAACAGAATCAAGAATGATTCCGATAGACTTAGATGCATCATCATTTGCAGGGATAACATAATCGACTAGTGTTGGATCGCAACAAGTATCAACCATAGCAAAAACTGGAATACCAAGTTTTCTAGCCTCCTTAACAGCGTTGCTCTCTTTTTGAATATCTACAATAAAAAGAGCTGCTGGTAAGCGGTTTAGGTCAGCGATAGAACCTAAGTTCTTCTCTAACTTAGCACGCTGACGACTAATTTGAAGTTTCTCACGCTTTGAGAAGTTATCGTAAGTACCATTAGCTGTTAGCTTATCAATAGTAGCCATCTTCTTAATAGCCTTACGTATTGTAGGGAAGTTTGTAAGCATACCACCTGGCCAACGCTCAGTAACGAACGGCATACCAACTGGCTTAACTTTTTGTGCTACAATATCCTTCGCCTGCTTTTTAGTAGCAACGAATAGAACCTTACGACCAGACTTAGCAATTTGCTTAAGTGCCGAAGCAGCCTCATCTAGCTTGATAGCTGTCTTGTGAAGGTCTATAATGTGGATTCCATTCTTCTCCATAAAGATGTACGGAGCCATCTTAGGATTCCACTTTCTTTTCAAGTGTCCAAAGTGAACACCTGCCTCTAATAATTCTTTATAACCTATTTTAGTCATTGTCTTAAATCTTAAAAAATTTAACTCTTCTCCAACATTAACAGTAGCACCCTATAAAATTGTGGTCTGCAATGTTTTTCGCAGAGCGCCAATAGCCGCAGTAGCATAATTTTATGGTCTGCACTATTATAGAGCAACTCTGTGCCATTATAGGACGAGAAATAATATTAACGCTTACTGAATTGGAATTTCTTACGTGCTCCAGGTTGTCCTGGCTTCTTACGCTCAACAACACGAGCATCACGAGTAAGGAAACCGTTCTTCTTTAGAGTTGGTCTCATCTCTATGTTTATCTCGCATAGTGCACGTGCGATAGCTAGCCTAGCAGCCTCTGCTTGGCCTTTGATACCGCCACCTCCGATATTCAATTTAATGTCGAAAGAACCTAAGTTCTCTGTTACTAATAATGGCTGCTTTACAACATACTGAAAAATTTCCAATGGGAAATAGTTAGTAATATCACGCCCGTTGATTGTGATAGCACCACTACCACTCTTAACATAACAGCGAGCAACAGCCGATTTTCTACGTCCTACTGTATTTACTACGTCCATAATTACTTAATCTCGTTTAATTTAACTTCAACAGGCATTTGAGCTGCGTGAGGGTGCTCGCTACCTACATAAATCTTTAGGTTACGAAGCTGTGCCGCACCTAGTTTGTTCTTCTGAAGCATTCCTTTTACCGCTTTGTAAACGATAAATTCAGGCTTCTTAGCCAGCATATCAGCAGGAGTAGCGAAACGCTGCCCTCCCGGGTGGCCTGTGTGACGGATATACTGCTTTTCCGCCATCTTTTTTCCTGTAAACTTCACCTTTTCAGCATTGATAATGATAACGTTATCACCACAATCAACGTGAGGAGTGAATGATGGTTTGTTCTTACCTCTAAGTATCTTAGACACCTGAGAAGCAAGACGACCCACCACAACATCTGTAGCATCTATCAGAACCCACTTCTTATCGACAGTGTTAGAGTTCAGTGATACTGTTTTGTAGCTTAATGAATCCACTTTTTTCTACGTTTTAAATTGTTAATACTTATTAATCCAACACCTTTATATACATAAAAGCACGCAAAGTTAAGCATAATTTTCGAGATAGACAAATTTTACAATAAAAAAGATACTAAGCATGTCCACATAAGGGCTTAATATGCTTTTAAATTCTACAAATCTACAGGATTAATCTGTTTTTTATGCTCTCTTCATTGTATATTAACTTTTTTTGTTTAACTTTGCATATTGTACTAAAACAACTTATCAGATATAGTTATGAAGAGAGTAATAATTGCTGCGTTAGTAGTGTTAATGATGGGATTCGCAAACAACACCTCAGCTCGTGAGGTGATTAAACTAAACAAAGGATGGAGATTATCTGCATCACTTAATGATAGGGGTGGCTCTATTGCTGTAAATCTGCCACACGTGATAGACGAAGAGGCGGCTGAGGCTGCCGACGCTCGTGGTGGCTACTACTACACAAAACGATTCACTGCCCCTGATAGTTGGCTTGGAAAGCTAACCTTTATACGTTTTAAAGGTGTAGCTTCGGTTGCAACAGTATTTGTTAATGGTAAATATGTGGGCGAGCATAAGGGTGCTTTTACCGCTTTCACATTCGATATTTCTCCGTTTATTAGGGTTGGCGAGGAGAATACTATTGTAGTAAATGTAAACAATAGCCAACGATACAATATATTTCCATTAACAGGCGACTACAATCTATATGGCGGAATTTATCGTGAGGTGGAGATGATTGTAACCGATAGGCTGCATATTACACCTACACACTTTAGTACTAGTGGTGTGTATGTAACCCAAACTGCACTGAATGATACCGACGCAACACTATTAGTAAAAGCTATGACCGCTGGTCAGTATGGAGATAAAGGAACAATTCGCACAACAATATTTGAGGGCGATAAAGCTATCTCTACTAAATCATCAGAGCTTGCAATAGGTCTTGAGGGCAGCAAAGATATGTTCTTCGATTTTACAATAAGTAATCCTCGTCGTTGGAATGGTCGCAAAGATCCATTTATGTACACCTGCTTAGTAGAGGTGCTTGACATTGAGGGCAAAGTGATAGATAGCGTAAAAGAGCATTTCGGGGTACGTGGTGTATCAATTAGCCGCTCTAATGGGTTCATATTAAATAATAGTAGCTACCCTCTGTATGGTGTAACATATTTACAAGATTGGGCTGACATTAAATCTGCTTTCTCGCTTGTTAATACAGCTAAAGATATCGAATTAATTAACGAAATTGGGGCAACAGCTATCAGGTGTGCTAACTACCCTCACAACACCGAACTATACGATTTAACCGACAGAAGCGGTATTATCACTTGGGTAGACATACCATTCACGGGTGATTTCAATAAAAATAGCCATAGCTACATCAACCTATCAGAGTTAAAGCTTAACGGCGATGCGCAACTACAAGAGATGTTATATCAATTATATAATCACCCTTCGGTTGTATTTATTGGGCTATTCTCTAATATAGCAGGCTATTCTGATTCACCTATTGATTTTGTAGAGACACTTAATGATAGAGTAAAGGGTATAAATAATAATGTTATAACAGTTGGATGTAGTAACGAAGATGGTGCGTTGAATAATATCACCGATGCAATATCGTGGAGCCAATATTTTGGTTGGAACTCATCAAAATCAACAGATATATCACTTTGGCTTGATACCTTTAAGAAAGATTGGATGAAGTTAAAGCCTGCAATTGGCGAATATGGTGCTGGCGGATCGATTTATCATCAAGATGAAGGGCAAACAGAACTTAACAGAGGTGGTCGTTGGTACCCTGAAGGTTTCCAAACTGAGTTTCATATTACATATAGCAATGCACTTATTAATAGACCATACATATGGGGATACTTCATCAATTCGATGTTCGATTACGGTGTGCCGCGTGTAAATAATCGTGATGGTGTAATTATCAATAATATGGGGCTTATTACTTATGATAGAGCGGTTAAAAAAGATGCGTTCTATCTTTATAAGGCACTTTGGAATAAAGACAAGAAATTTATCCATATTGCAGGTAAGCGCAGATATGATCGCAGCGGAAACCGACAAGACATACGTATATTTACCAACTGTGGAAGTATCGATATTTCTGTTAATGGTGTTGCTCAAACTACAATGACAGTAAAGAATGGTGTTGCTGAGGTTAAATCGTTAAATCTCAAAAATGGCGTTAATGTTATTACTGCTCGCAGTGGTGGTGTAGAGGATGAATTATATATAAATGTTGTTCCTGGAACAATTTTATAAGTACTAAAAAAGAGATTAAATTCAAATAATTAATAATCAATTAGTTGTAAAAAAATAGTAAAAATTATCAAAAAAATTAACGGTATATTGATAATTTTTACTATTTTTGTACTTTAGAAAATATATTCTAAAAGATGGTTGAACAAAAATTAGCTTATTTGCTCCTTGAGGATGGTTCCAAATATATTGGGCACTCATTTGGGGCACAAAAATCGGTATCTGGCGAGCTGGTATTCAGCACCGCTATGACTGGTTATCCTGAGAGCCTAACCGACCCGTCATACAGTGGTCAGGTTTTGGTTATTACATTTCCTTTAGTTGGTAATTATGGTGTTCCTTGCTCGTCTGTTGTAGAGGAGGGGCTTGCTTGTTTCTTTGAATCAGATAAGATTCATATTAAGGGGCTAGTCATCTCAGACTACTCATTTAAGCATAGCCATTGGAACGCTATCAAGAGTCTCGACGAGTGGCTTAAAGAGCACGATGTTCCTGGTATCTTTGGTGTAGACACAAGAGAGCTCACCAAGGAGATACGCGAGCGTGGTGCTATGTTATGTAAGCTATATAGTGAGGGGCAAGAGCCTCTTGCAGAGTTTCATAATCAGAACAACGAGAATCTTGTTGAAAAGGTATCAACAAAAGAGATTATGGAGTTTAATCCAGAGGGCGAACATAAGGTTGTATTGGTTGATTATGGTGCTAAATACAATATTATTCGTTGCCTAACACAGCGTGGGGCTCATGTTGTATGTGTGCCTTGGGATTACGACTTCACAACTATGGAGTATGATGGTGTGATGTTAAGTAATGGTCCTGGCGACCCTGCAAAGTGCACCGTAGCAATCGAAAATATTAAAAAGGGGTACGAGGTTGGCAAGCCAATTTTCGGAATATGCCTAGGTAATCAGCTAATGGCTATTGCTGCTGGAGCATCCACCTACAAACTGAAGTACGGGCACCGTAGCCATAATCAGCCTGCTATAATGGTTGGTACAAATCGTGCGTTCATAACATCGCAAAATCACGGCTTTGCTGTTAATCACATTGAACTTAACAGCGATTGGGAGCCATACTTCCTAAATCTAAACGACGATACCTGCGAGGGTATTAAGCATAAGAGTAAGCCATTCTTTTCGGTACAATTCCACCCTGAGGCGGCAAGTGGACCTGTTGATACAGAGTTCCTTTTTGACAACTTTATAGAGAATATTAAAAATGCAAAAAATAGATAAAGTAATATTACTAGGATCGGGTGCACTGAAAATTGGTGAGGCGGGCGAGTTTGATTACTCGGGCTCACAGGCACTCAAGGCACTAAAGGAGGAAGGCATATATACTGTCCTTATTAACCCCAATATTGCAACTGTTCAAACTTCGGAGGGGGTAGCTGATAAGGTATATTTTCTTCCTGTAACTCCTGATTTTGTTGAAGATGTTATAGCTAAAGAGCGTCCAGATGGCATACTACTTGCCTTTGGTGGTCAAACGGCTCTAAATTGTGGTGTTCAGCTACACAAGAGCGGAGTACTAGAGAAGTACAATGTTCGTGTTCTTGGTACACCCGTTGAGGCTATTATGAACACCGAAGATAGAGAGCTATTTGTACAAAAGCTTGACGAGATAGATGTTAAAACTATCAAGAGCGAGGCTGTTACTACTGTATCTGAAGCGTGCAGGGTTGCAAAAGAGCTAGGCTACCCAATCATTATACGTGCAGCGTACACACTAGGAGGTTTAGGGTCGGGATTTTGCGATAACGAGGAGGAGCTAATTCCACTAGCAGAGAAAGCATTCACTTATTCGCCTCAAATATTAGTTGAAAAATCACTAAAAGGGTGGAAAGAGGTTGAGTATGAAGTTGTTCGCGATAAGTACGATAACTGTATCACTGTATGTAACATGGAGAATTTCGATCCGCTAGGTATTCATACTGGCGAGAGTATCGTTGTTGCTCCATCACAGACCTTAACAAATAACGAGTATCATAAGCTACGCAAGATAGCTATCAAGATAATTCGCCATATAGGTATTGTTGGCGAGTGTAACGTACAGTACGCATTAGACCCTCACTCGGAGGATTACCGAGTAATTGAGGTTAATGCTCGTCTGTCTCGTTCTTCTGCCCTTGCATCTAAAGCAACGGGTTATCCGTTAGCGTTTGTTGCAGCCAAACTAGGAATGGGATACGGTCTGCACGAGCTTAAAAATTCGGTTACTAAAACAACAACAGCTTGTTTCGAACCTGCTCTCGACTATATCGTTTGTAAAATTCCTCGTTGGGATTTAGGTAAATTTAAGGGTGTTTCTCGCAAGTTAGGTTCAAGTATGAAGTCGGTAGGTGAGGTTATGGCAATAGGTCGTAACTTTGAAGAGGCTATTCAGAAAGGCCTACGTATGATTGGGCAAGGAATGCACGGTTTTGTGGGGAACAAAGAGCTAAAAATAGATGATGATATAAATATTGATGTGGCACTTAACGAGCCAACAGATAAGCGTATATTCTATATCGAAAAGGCGTTTGCTAAGGGTTACACCGTAGAGCAGATTCATCAACTTACACGTATCGATCGTTGGTTCTTAGAGAAGTTATATAATATACATACTATGAGCTTAGAGCTCAAAGAGTATAACTCTATCGAGAATACGCCTGATTCGCTTTTACTTAGTGCTAAGCAAAAAGGGTTCTCGGATTTCCAAATCACTCGTCTAGTATATAAGAGTGATGATAGGGAGATAGATAATGCTATTATTGGTGTACGTAACTACCGTAAGAGCCGAGGAATCGTTCCTTATGTTAAGCAGATTGACACATTAGCTGCCGAATATCCAGCACAAACTAACTATCTATACCTAACATATAATGGCTCGTACCACGATATAGATTTTATGCACGATAATCGTTCGGTTGTGGTGCTTGGTTCGGGTGCTTACCGTATAGGTAGCTCAGTAGAGTTCGACTGGTGTGGTGTTAGTGCATCTAAAACTGTTCGCAACCTTGGTTATCGCTCTATTACCATCAACTTCAATCCTGAGACCGTCTCTACTGATTATGACGAGTGTGATAGACTATATTTCGATGAACTTACACTAGAGCGTGTTCTTGATATAACCGATTTAGAAGTGCCTAAAGGTGTGATTGTATCAACTGGTGGACAGATACCTAATAATCTAGCTATGAAACTAGCTCGTCAAGAGGTACCGATACTAGGAACATCTGCCGAGAATATCGACCGTGCCGAAGATAGGCATAAATTCTCTTCTATGCTCGACTCGTTAGGCATTGACCAGCCTAGATGGCGTGAGCTATCATCTATTGATGATATCTTCACTTTCACCGAGGAGGTAGGGTTCCCTGTTCTTATTCGCCCTTCATACGTACTATCAGGTGCAGCTATGAATGTGGTATCAACAAAAGAGGAGCTAGAGCACTTCCTTGAACTAGCTGCTGAGGTATCTAAGCAACACCCTGTTGTTGTATCGCAATTCCTTGAGCGTGCTAAGGAGATCGAGATTGATGCTGTTGCTCAAGATGGTGAATTAATGCTTTATGCAATAAGCGAACACGTTGAGTTTGCAGGTGTACACTCGGGTGATGCAACTATTGTGTTCCCTGCTCAAAAACTATACACCGAAACTATACGTAGGATAAAGAAAATCTCTCGTCAGATAGCCAAAGAGTTAAATATCTCTGGTCCATTTAATATGCAGCTTCTAGCTAGAGAGAACGATATAAAGGTGATTGAGTGTAACTTACGTGCTTCTCGTAGTTTCCCATTTGTGAGTAAGGTTCTAAAGGTAAACTTTATTGATTACGCAACAAAAGTAATGCTAGGCGAAAATACACCTGCACCTAACAAGTCGGCTTTCGATCTTGATTATGTGGGCGTAAAAGCGTCGCAATTCTCATTTGCTAGATTACAGAACGCAGACCCTATTTTAGGAGTTGAAATGTCATCTACGGGCGAAGTAGGCTGCTTAGGAGAGAGCTATAACGAGGCTATCTTAAAAGCTATGTTATCGGTAGGTTATCGTATCCCGAAAAAGAACATTATGTTATCAACTGGTGATGCTCGTTCAAAGGTAGAGATGTTATCTGCCGCTAAGCTGCTTCAAGAGAAAGGCTATAACCTATACGCTACGAAAGGAACAGCTGAGTTCTATGCAGAGAATGGAATTGAAACCATCACTCTTGCTTGGCCAGACCAGAGTGATGTTACTGATGATAATGTTTTAACCTATATTAAGGAGGGTAAGTTAGATATGATTGTTAACATTCCTAAAGACAGGAATAAGGATACATTAAATAACGACTATATTATCCGCCGTAATGCGATAGACTTTAATATCCCTCTGGTTACAAATGCAAGGCTAGCTAGCTCGTTCATAACAGCGTTTTGCACCCTCGAAAGAGAGGATATAGCAATAACAAGCTGGGATCAATACTAAACTAAAAAAGGCTGCTCAATCGAGCAGCCTTTTTTGACTAATTCGCAAAACTCAAATTCAAGAAGGAAACTTAATGCCCGTGCGGCCCGCACCGCCACGCCGGCGTGAGGCGAATCACACCGCAGGCTTCATCCGTAGGCACGCCACACACACATAAAAAG
>CAYJHM010000018.1:4445-17964 GCA_964369935.1 uncultured Rikenellaceae bacterium | reverse complement strand
TACCTAGAGCTGTAAGGTAGGCTGGCACCATTGTACGCAGCATCTTAAGAGGGTTCTTTTTTGATACTATAGCCGCAATACTAAACTGTATAAGAAGAAGAATCAGCGTTAGAGCAAATATTACTATGATAATCTTTAAAAATACATTCATTACACCTGCTACCTCGCCCGACGAAGTTATATTTAAGAATATTCCAAAAATGTAGATAGGTAGAAGCGGAATAATAACCCCATTAATAACTAGCACTATGATATCTTTAAAATCGTTTACAGCATTTTTTAAGGCAGTACCATTAATCATTGCCATTCCTAGCCCTAGGGTGAATGCAGCAATAAGAGCCGACATTACTCCCATTAGTGGGGGCATTTCGATAATAAAAAGTGGTTCTAGACCACTTTTTGTGCTATCAACTAGCGATAAAGCACTATTTCCTGCCAGCAGTGATGGGTATATAGCTTCGCAGCTGAAGTATGTGAAGAATCCTGAAAATACAGTGAAACCATAAGCAATTATAGCAGTCATTAAAAGAATACGACCAGCACCACGCCCTAAGTCGGCTATTCCTGATGCCACTAACCCTAAGATAAGCAATGGGACAATGAATCCCAGGAAATTACTAAATAACGAATTGAATGTTAGGAATATTGATGTTAGCCAATCGGGCGAAAAAATGCCGACTGCTATTCCTAGACCGATAGCAATTGCTATCTTAGCAAGAAGAGGTATTTTTTTTGTTCTCATAATAATATTTTTTGCAATATATCTCTAAAACCTTGCCAAGAGGGCTGCGAACTATAATAAATTACAATTTTTCGACCCTCGAACCACCAGATAATTCGAAGTTTGTGACTAAATCACTATTATTAGAAGTATAGTAAACCCTAGACCCCCCTGAGCAGCTACCAGATATCTTATTACTTATCTCTATTGATAGCTCGCTACCTCCCGAGAGTGATATATTTGCTTCGGTTACAGCGTCGGTAAGAGGATCATTGTCGTATAGTTCGACACTGCTACCACCAGAACAATCAACCAAGTTAAAATTACGAGTAGTCCCCTCTATATATAGGCGAGAACCACCTGTTAGTTGTGCCGATATATTATCGCATAATAGATCTGCGTACATTATCGAGCCTCCTGATAAATCTACCGATACATTAGATATCTCCTCTTGTTCGCGTATAGTAATTATCGAGCCACCACTAGCAATAAATTCTCGTAAATTATTACAATTCATATAGATTCGGATAACTAAATCACCAGTCACCTTTACTCTATCATCAAGTTCAAAGGTGATTCGTTCGTTGTCGTTAGTTGAATTGATATATTCGTGTATATTTTCGTTAGCTTCGATAGTGATACTGCCATCAGGAATCTCTTTATCTATAATAAGTTCAAAACCACCTGTAATCTCTATGCCTTTTGTGTCGGTAGGATAACTTATCTCCTCTACCACAATATATTGACTAGCCATTATATCTTGTTTGCTGCAAGATATTGTCAGTAACACGGTTAAAAATGCTATTAATATTACTTTAATTTTCATTTCTCTTTGATTTTATTAATAAACGCCTCAATAGATTAATTATTATCATTCTCCTCAATAACCTTACGCTTTTTCTCCCATTTATCACGAGCCATCTGTTGCATATCCTCGAAGTTATCCCTCTCATCAACTATCTCAAGGCCTAATATAGACTCGATGATATCCTCCATAGTAACAATACCGTCAACACCACCATATTGGTCGGTTACAAGTGCTATGTGCTCTTTGCGGATAAGTAATCGCTCCCATAGTGCAGAAAGAGGCATATTATTATATACAACTATAAATTCGCGTTTTATCTTATGTAGAGGCATACCACCTCTGCCATTAATAATATTTTCGTAAACCATAGGACGAAGGATATAACCACTTATATCATCAAGCGTCTCGCTATAAATAGGGATACGTGTGAAATTACTAAATCGTTTAACCTTAACAAATTCATCTAGGGTCATATTTTCGTCGGCAGCAACAACAACTGAGCGTGGAGTCATTGCCCCTTTAACATCAGCATGGTTAAGGTTTATTAGATTCTGAATAACATTATTCTCTTTCTCTTTAAGAATACCCTCCTTTTGACCCATGTCGGCTATTACAGCTATCTCCTCGCGCGAGGTGGTGTGTGATGGCTTATTTTTGAATAGTAGCTTAGTAACCAGTTCAGCTAGATAGACAAGCGGATAGGTTATATAAATCATCATCTGCACTATCTTTGCCGATAATAGTGCCAACTGTTTCCAGTAAGTTGCACCGATTACTTTAGGTACAATCTCTGATAGTACAAGTATCGCAACTGTTAGAATAGCCGAGGTGATACCAAACACCTCATTACCCCATAATTTTGTTGCTTCGGCACCCACGCCAGCAGCACCAATAGTGTGTGCAACAGTGTTTAGTGACAAAATAGCGGAGATAGGTCTATCAATATTTGTTTTAAGTTTGCGTAGTAACCTAGTTGAACCAGGTCGCTCTCGCTCTTTTGTTTCGATAAACGACATCGAGAGCGACAGCATAACAGCCTCCATTACTGAACAGAGGAAAGATACGCCAATCGAGACGCAAAAGTATGTTAATAACATTCCCATATATTATCACAAAGATAGCAATAAATTGTTGAATTTTAAAATTTATTTTTTAAAAAAAGAATTTTCTTAATGAATTGAGGGCATATTTGGTTTTTCAGCCTCTTTTGCTCGCCCATTATCCATAACAATAAATCGTTTATAGTATGACAATAGTAGGGTAGTGAGCGGTAAAGCAATAATCATTCCTATAACACCAAGCAAGATTCCCCATATTGATAACGAAAGTAGTATAATAGCCGGGTTAAGTCCTGTTACTCGTCCCATAATTTTAGGCACTAAGAACAGATCTTGTATTGTTTGTACAATAGCTAAAACCAGCAGTGCACTACCAAACACAAGCCAAAAACTATCGCCCGAATTACTGCTCTGAAGAAGTGATACTATCACCATTGGGGCAATACCAACAACTTGAAGATAAGGTACGAAGTTTAACATTCCGATAAATAGCCCTAGTATTATACCCATAGGTAACGAAATAATACTAAAACCGATCGATAAGAGTATACCAACGCATAAAGCAACAAGAGCTTGCCCTCTAAAGTAACGATTCATTCCCTCCTTTACATCCTCGATGACTACCGACGAGCGTTCGCGATATTTAAGGGGTATAAGTGATAGTGCACCATTCGATATTACTTCAAAATCTTTAAGTATAAATATTAGGTATATTAATGTGACAAATAGACCAAGAATTGCATAAACTGTACTAAGCGAGGTGTCAATAACTTGACTTACAACACTAAGTCCTTTGGTTGCCATATCGGTGGTTATTTTTAACTTGGCTAATCCTTCGTTAATCCTTTCAGGTAGATTGCTTTCGTTAAATAGGTCTATACCCTTTGCTATCTCGTCTATTATACGGGGAATAAATGCCCATGCAAAAGCACTAATGAGAGCAAATATAACAGATAACACAATTATTACAGATACGATTTTTGATCTGATATGTAACTTATCTTGCACAAACAGTACGATAGGATTAATTAAATAAGCAATAAACCATGCCATAAAGAATGGAATTAGTGCCGTACGCACATATATCATTAGATAGATAATAACAATAGTTATAGCTATACCAATTACTAGGCGAGTGATACTATCTAGGGTGTATGGTCTTCGTTTCATAAGCTTAATCGTTATATTTTCTGTATTTTGATTTTAAGATATTAAAGCAAAACCTTATGTGACTTACTAACGTTGCAGTTAAGCCATAGTGCAAACGCATAATTTTCCATCGTTCGCTGAGCGATTTTAGGTGATTCTTTGTTGTAGCCCCTCCAACTTCGAACTGCGATACTATAACACCTAGGTTACAGGTCGAAGCTCCTCGTTTTAAAATATTTATTACCCAATCAATATCTGACGAAAAACGGTATTCTAAATTGTACTCTGATGTTAATGATTTTCGTACAATAATTGATTGGTGACATACACTCATACCATTACGAAAACTATTAACCTTAAGGCTTTTTGGTGGCTTTTTGCCCCTAAGCCCAAGAATCTCACCTTCGGGTGAAGATATAAGAGTATCGCCATAGTATAAATCGCTAAAATATTCGCTGCCCTTGAATATGGTCTCTAAAATCAGAGGATCGTAAATTAAATCTCCTGCATTCATAAACCATACATATTCGCCAGTAGCTAAAGATAAGCCCTTATTCATAGCATCGTATATTCCTTTGTCGGGCTCGCTTATCCACCTATCCACAATTAGATAGTTGCTCTCGATAACCGAACGAGTACCATCGGTTGATCCCCCGTCTACTATAATATACTCCAAATTGGGATATTTAACCTTAGTAACCGACTTAATGGTGCGTTCAAGAGCACTCTTAGCATTATACACAACTGTTATTATCGAAACCTTTGCAAACATATACTATAAATTTGTCATTAATCTAATATCATCAGCAACCCTCTGCATTAACCAGCTAGGTGTCGAGGTAGCTCCACATATACCAACACTATCTACGCCCTCTAGAAGTGCGAGTTCAATATCAGCACTACTCTCAATTTTATAACTGTTAGGGTTCGCTTTACGGCAAACCTCGTATAGCGCTTTCCCATTCGAACTTTCGCTGCCAGCTATGAAAAATACCACATCAAATTTTGGCGCAAACTCCATTAATTTAGGTTCTCGATTAGATACATTACGACAGATTGTATCGAGTATTATACTATCTTTTGTGTGTTGCTCTATTACCTTACTCATCTCTTCGAAAAGGGCAAGTGGCTGTGTAGTTTGAGATAAAAAATATATGGGGCGATTAAAATCAACATTAGATAGTAACTCTTCAATATTCTCGACAACAATACAATCGTTATTAACCTGACCATTTAATCCAACAACCTCGGCATGCCCCCTTTTCCCTAAAAGAATAAGTTGTCCATTAACCTCTTGCATCTGATTATATGCCTCTTTGACACGCTTTTGTAGCTTAGCAACAACAGGGCAGGTAGCATCTACAATCTTGAACCCTGCACGTTTGATATTGTCGTAAACAATAGGCGGTTCGCCGTGTGCACGGATAAATATCGTATCGCCCTCGGCCTGATCTAATGTTTCGTGAGTAACACTATTCAATCCTAGTGCCTTTAGTCTATTCATCTCCATCTTATTGTGTACAATATCGCCTAATGAATTGACGTACCCCTTGGCTTTTAGCTCGTTTTCGGCACTAGTAATAGCATTCACAACACCAAAACAGAATCCCGAATTGTTATCTATCTCAATAGTCATATCCCTATATATTTTATTCGATTACAAAGATAATATTTTTTGTGATAAATTTAGTGTTATTTTAATAAATATCTACTTTATATTGCACGAACAAGAGGAGAGTTGATAATTTTATTTACAAACTCAATAATATCATCTACTGTGGTGGTAGAGGATAGCTTGTTTGTAGACTCTACCCAGTTGCGTTCCCATTTAGCAAAATCAAAAGGTTTGCCACTATTTTTACTAGCAAAATAGTTAAGCCAACGAGGAAGGTAGTAGTCGCGAATTAAGCCAGACCAAAGACGAGCCGAGTAGTCGTCAATCGGAGGCCCCCAAATTGTTACTAATCGTTTTGCATTGCTAACATAGTGCTCCCTCTCTTGCTCGTTGGTGGCACTTTTAGCTGCATACTCTAGCCACTTAGATAATCTGAGATTTGGGTGCCCCTCTAATATAGCATCTACACTTAGCATAAGTTCGGCAAATAGACGCTCCTGCTGCTGTGCAGTTTGGAAATCATTATCGGTGTAGCTCTTCTCGATTTTGGCGGTTAAAAGTTCAATTTTAGCGGATAGATACATAGCTGCAACCTCACGAAAATCAGCCATATATAAGGGGCTATTCTTTAGGACAGGTGCGGCGGCGATAAACTGTTCTATTGCCTTGAAATAGTTATCGTTAAAATTTACAGTTCCCTTTGAAGCTCTGCCAGGGCGTAGTTGCCAGTTAAAGCGTGGGTGATCGGTGAAGCTACCATACACCGACTTACGTAGTAGTAGCCAGTAGTTCTCTATCTCTTTCGGGCAAGCACCATATCTGTTTATTGAGTAGTTTATTAGCCATTCATCGAGATTAATCTCGCTTGACGACCAGCTAGCATCGCTAAAGAGTTCATAGATAACCTCGTTATTCTCTAACCCCTCGGGTGCCATTCCGATAGCCACTAATTCTCCTCTGTTTGGCGATTGAAGAGCTTCGAGGTGCCCATTTGCATAAAAATCTAGTACCCCAGTCATAGCTGTTTTACCTCCCATATTTGGAATTACACTATATGCCCACTGTTTATTAAAGAACCCCTTGTAATACTCCCAATTAACCTCCGATTTCCAAAAATGTTTATTGTAATCTACTGCTAAATCTAAAAGTAACATTTTATTATCAGGCACCTCAGATACAAGAGCCTCGAGAGTTTTGTAGTCCCAAATGTTTCGTTGATAACCAAACATCCACCCTTGCATTACCCATATAGCATCTTTATTAGCTGCTTTAATCGATTTGTACACCCTATCACCATACGAGGCTAGGAGGGTGTAACGCTCGTTCGACTCTTTTGGTGGGAATGGTATCTCCATCTCGTTAAACGAATCAACAAGGTAGTAGTCGCATTTGCCAAATTCACGCTCCCATTCTTTAATAAATGCAGTTCCTATCTTCATAAATAAATCACTGTCTGGCGATATCATCCAGTTACTGAATGCACCTGCCCAGCTAGTTTTAATAATATCTATATCGGGGTATACTCGCTTTATTGCCTCGGGAACAAAGCCAGCAAATCCAGGAACGATTGGTTTCATACCCAATCCGCGCATACGTTCAAGAATCTTATGTTGAAGAGCAATCTGCGAATCGTGCCAATTGTTGTTAAGCGGACCTGTTGTAACACTCATATTGCCCATACGCATCCAAGGAAGATGAGCAGGGCCTACAAAGTAACTATTTATCTCTTGCTCGGTAAGACCAAATTCTTTGAGAGTACGAAGAAGTATCGCCTCGTATCCAACCATAGCTAATGGCATATCTATTCCGTGAAGAGCAAGCCAATCAATCTCTTGCTCCCAGCGTTCCCAGTCCCAGTAGGGCTTAGTGTATCCATAAACTACAACATTAGACATATAGTGATGCTTAACAGGAGATATAACCTCGTGTGGAGAACTAGTTTTTAGCTCTTTGGGTAGCTTAATATTCCCCCCAGACCAGCTATATAGTCCATACTTATTATTTTTTACATAGTCGTAAAAACCACGAATAAGCGAAACACCATTATCACCCTCAATAGTTAAAACACCTTTTTTAACTTTGTGGCTGAAATAACTATCATTGCTATCCACAATTTTGAGTTTAATAGGAAGCTCGTTTTGTGAGGTTACACGCTCGATAAGCCTTTGACTTTCACGCTTCATAGCTCTTTTTTGTGCGTATGGTACTCGACACAATAGCAGAGCAATCATTAATAGTAGTGTTGTTCTCATAGCTGTTAGTTTAGATTGTTTTAGTTGCTCGTATCATATGGTGTTTACCCAATGCCCCTTCCAGGCGTTCGATAGTGAAGCCAGCTTGTCGCAAAGCTCGTTTAACATCCCCTTTTGCCGAGTAGGTTACTAAGATTCCTTGATTATTCATCGCCCTAAAAATCTTAGTAAATATCTCCTCGCTCCATAGGTTAGGTTGGCAATCGGGTGCAAAGGCATCAAAGTAGACTATATCGTAATTTTCGCTCAAGGTGACAGACTGAAAATCCTCGCATCGTTTCAGAAGTTTGAAGTTGCCGTTTATAGTGTGCCACTTATCCCACTCAGCACGATGAATCGAGATAAAGCTATCATCTTCACCGTAACCTAGCCCCATAGCACTATCTAACGAGATAGGGTAGAGCTCAACGGCTGTATAGCGAGTGCTAATTCCCTGTTTTTTTGCCTCTAATAGAGTTAAGTAGCAGTTAAGCCCACTTCCAAACCCCATCTCTAGTATCGAAAGGGAGTCTCTATTTGATAGATAATTAAAACCCCTTTCGATATAGATATGGTTAGATTCACTAAGAGCACCACGCATCGAATGGTAGTGCTCTCCTAGTATTGGGTGACACATTGTTGCTGTGCCATCATCAGTAATCTCAATAGTGGGTGATATGCAATTATCAATCACCATAAATTATTATAGTTTATGAAGTTCGGTTATCTGCTCCTCTAATATCTTAATTTTCTGCTCTGAGTCGCGCTTTTTAGCCTCCTCAAGAGCTACGACATTTTTAGGTGCCGAATTTACAAACTTCTCGTTAGATAACTTCTTTAACACCGATTCAAGGAATTTACGAGCATACTCTAAATCGGCTGTTAGCTTACTTAGCTCCTCCTCTTTATTTATATTGTTTCCAAGAGGAACAAAATACTCGGTAGTACGAACGATGAATGATGAAGAGTTAGCAATTTTTTGGTCGGTAGTAGATATGCTCGATACATTTGCCATCTTAGTAATAATTACATCACCTATACGCTCGCTTTGCTCGCTCGAAATATATAGCTCAAGAGACTCCTTGTTTGGAATATTCTTATCTTTACGAATAGTACGTATCTTTGATACCACCTCTTTAGCCTCCTCGATAGCAGAAAGGCATCTTAAATCTAATGCCTCGGCTTGAGGAAGTGATTCTAATGATATACTCTCACCTTCATTACGTTCGCTTATTAAGTGCCATATCTCTTCGGTGATAAATGGCATAAACGGATGAAGTAATTTTAGTAGCTTATCGAAGAATCCAATAGTTTGATTATAGGTCTCCGAATCGATAGGCGAACCGTAGGTAGGCTTTATCATCTCAAGATACCACCCCGAAAACTCGTCCCAGAATAGTTTATATAGCGACATAAAGGTCTCTGATAGGCGAAAATTACTCATATTAGCCTCGCACTCCTCGATGTTACGGCTGAGAATCGAATTAAACCACTCGATAGCTGTACGGCTACTTTGAGGCTGCTCGATAGTGTTATCCACCTCCCAGCTCTTAACTAAGCGGAAAGCGTTAAATATCTTATTATTGAAGTTACGACCCTGAACGCATAGTGCCTCGTCGTACATAACATCATTACCAGCAGTTGAGCATAGTAGCATAGCTACACGAACACTATCAGCACCGTAGTTAGCAATCACATCAAGCGGATCAGGCGAGTTGCCTAACTGCTTACTCATCTTGCGGCGTTGCGAATCGCGTACTATACCAGTAAAGTACACATTTTTAAATGGAACCTCCTTGCGATACTCAGTTCCTGCCATAATCATACGTGCAACCCAGAAGAAGATAATCTCTGGTGCAGTTACTAAATCATCGGTAGGGTAGTAGTAGTTAATATCAGCATTATCAGGATTACGAATACCATCGAATACAGAGATAGGCCATAACCACGACGAGAACCAAGTATCTAGCACATCATCATCTTGACGCAAATCAGATAGTGTTAGCGAGCTGTTACCGCTCTTCGTACGAGCAAGCTCTAGTGCCTCGGCAGGTGTCTCGGCAACAACATATCCACCCTCAGGAAGATAGTAAGCAGGAATCTGATGCCCCCACCATAACTGACGAGAGATACACCAATCTTTTATACCCTCCATCCAATGGCGGTAAGTATTTTTGAACTTAGGTGGGTAGAACTTAATTGTATCGTCCATCACCACATTAAGAGCCTTAGGCGAAATCTCTTTCATATTCAAGAACCACTGCATAGATAGCTTAGGTTCGATAACAGCACTTGTACGCTCGGAAAGACCAACCTTATTAGTGTAATCCTCTACCTTCTCCAATAAACCAGCAGATGAAATATCCTCGATAATCTTATCACGAAGTTCAAACCTATCTATCCCCTCGTAGATACCAACCTTGTCATTGATAGTTCCATTATCGTTAAAAATATCAATAACCTCTAGGTTATATTTCTCGCCTAGCATATAGTCGTTAATATCGTGTGCGGGGGTAACTTTTAGTGCACCAGTACCAAACTCAATCTCAACATAGTCGTCCATGATAACAGGAATCTCCCTATTTACTATCGGAACAATAACCTTTTTGTCTTTTAGTGCAGTGTAGCGTGTATCGTTAGGATTAACACATAAAGCAGTATCACCTAAGATTGTTTCAGGACGTGTTGTTGCAACAATAACATATTCGTCGCTATCAACTATCTTGTAACGTAAGTAGTATAACTTGCTATTTACCTCTTTGTATATAACCTCCTCATCTGATAGGGCAGTAAGTGCCGAAGGGTCCCAATTAACCATACGAACACCACGATAAATCATACCCTTATTATGGAGATCAACAAACACCTTAATAACACTCTCGCTCATGTAGTCGTCCATAGTGAAAGCTGTACGCTCCCAGTCGCACGACGCACCTAATTTTTTTAGCTGCTCTAATATTATCCCTCCGTGCTTATGAGTCCAATCCCACGCGTGAGATAGAAACTCCTCGCGAGAAAGCTCGCTCTTGTTGATACCCTCACTTTGGAGTTTAGCAACAACCTTAGCCTCGGTAGCAATAGATGCGTGATCAGTACCAGGCACCCAACAAGCATTTTTACCCATCATACGAGCCTTACGCACCAACACATCTTGAATAGTGTTGTTAAGCATATGTCCCATATGCAGAACACCTGTCACATTAGGTGGAGGTATTACAATTGTAAAGGGCTCTCTATTATCGGGCTCAGAGTGAAAAATGTTGTTATCTAACCAATACTTATACCACTTATCCTCGATTAATGATGGATCGTACTTTGAAGGAATTTCCATATTTATTGTTTTAATTATATTAATACTAATGTTTTTAGGCCTCACCTTTGCCCGTTATTGTAGTTTTTAGAATCTCCTGTTGTGGAGATAGAACATCTATACTACCGAACATCTTTTCGTATGCTCTAATATTCTCGTTTAATGATAAAAGTAGCCTTTTAGCATGTTCAGGAGCTAGAACAACCCTGCTTTTTACCTTTGCCTGAGCAACCCCTGGCATTAAACGAATGAAATCAATAACAAACTCGCTTGACGAGTGTGCTATAACAGCACCATTAGAGTAGATACCCTCGGCTATCTCCTCGCTTATGCTTATATCAATCTTTTTATCTTCCATAAAATGTGAATTATCCAAAACTCATGTTAATAATAATAATAGTGTAGCTTGAAACAACTACAAAGATACTATTTTCAGGAGTAATATAGGTGAAATTGTCTATTATTTTACAATATTACCATTTAAAATTACCTTATCAACCAAATCAGAGGTGTAGCTATATGGTAAGAAATAGAGCGATGACATCTCTTTTAGAATCATAATATTTGCCCTCTTACCTCTACAAATCGAACCGTGCGTGTCGCTAATACCCATAGCGTAAGCACTATTTATTGTAGCGGCATTGATTGCCTCTTCTGGTGTCATACGCATAATTACCGTTGCAAGCGATAAGATAAACTTCATACTGCCCGATGGTGAAGAGCCAGGGTTGAAATCAGTAGCAAGTGCCACAGGTAAACCACTATCAATCATCTTACGAACAGGTGGATACTCCATTCCTAAAAAGAATGCTGCACCAGGTAGGATAGTTGGCATAGTACCACTATCTTTAAGTGCCGCTATCTCCTCGTCGCCAGTAAACTCGAGATGATCAACCGATAAGGCATTATGCTTAACTCCAATCTGAATACCACCCGAATTTGCTAGCTCGTTAGCGTGAATTTTTGGTAACATACCGTACTCGGCAGCTTTAACCATCATACGTTCGGTCTCCTCGCAAGTGAAGAACCCTTTATCGCAGAAACTATCAATATAGTCGGCAAGTTTAGCCTCGCCAACAGCTGGAATCATCTCCTTAATAATTAAATCGACATACTCACCCTGACGACCTTTATACTCGGCAGGAACAGCGTGAGCACCTAGGAAGGTAGATTTAATAGTCATTGGTGTAGTCTCGCGCAGACGCTTGATAACACGTAGCATTTTAAGTTCGTCTTCGGTGTTAAGACCATACCCACTCTTTATCTCGCAGGCACCTGTACCCATCGAAATCATTTCGTTGATACGTGCTAGAGCTTCGTTGTATAGCTCCTCCTCGGTTGCCTCGTGTAGCCTAGCAGCCGAATTAAGGATACCACCACCTCGTTGAGCAATCTCTTCATAAGACAAACCATTAATCTTATCAATAAATTCGAGCTCTCTGCTCCCCTTATACACGATATGAGTGTGCGAGTCGCAGTAGGTAGGCATAACAATTTGCCCTGTTGCATCAATAATCTCGTTAGCTTCTAGGTAACTAGCAGGAAGTGAACTCATTGAGCCAAAATCTGCAATGGTGTCGCCCTCTACATATATGTAAGCATTAGTAATAGAGGGTAGAGTAGACATATCCGAACCACTTACCATTACACGAGCCTTATCTTCAATCTGATAAAGCTCGTGAATATTTTTTATTAATAGAGTGTTCATAAATTAGAACTTTAACTCGTTTTGCATAAACTTAATCGAGTTGTGAATATCGGTATATAGTACTCTGTCATTCTCAACAAAAGGAACATATTTACGATAGTTAGCCACAACCTCTTCAAGCATTGGTGAGCTCTTAGCAGGACGACGGAACTCTAATGCCTGTGTGCCGTTAAGCAGCTCGATAGCTAATACACGCTCGGTATTATTGATTACTTTATAACACTTAGTAGCTGCATTTGCTCCCATACTAACGTGATCCTCCTGACCTTGCGACGATTCGATTGAATCAACAGAAGCTGGAGTACATAGTTGCTTATTCTGACTAACGATAGATGCTGCACTATATTGAGGAATCATAAATCCGCTATTTAAACCTGGATTAGCAACTAAAAAGGCAGGTAGATTATGCTTTCCTGCAATTAGTTGATAAGTACGCTGACCCGATATGCTACCAAGCTCGGCAACAGCTATTGCAAGGAAATCAAGCACTAAAGCTAATGGCTGACCGTGGAAATTACCTGCTGAGATAATTACATCCTCGTCTGGCACAACAGTTGGGTTATCAGTGGTAGAGTTAATTTCGGTTGTAACAACACTCTCAACATAGTTGATAGTATCTTTAGTTGCTCCGTGAACCTGCGGAACACAACGGAACGAATAAGGATCTTGAACCTGCTGCTTTGGACGATTGATTAGCTCGCTGCCAAGGGTTAATTGGCGAATACGTGCTGCTGTCTCAATCTGACCAGCGTGAGGGCGAATATCGTGAACTGCTGGGTGGAAAGGAGATAATCTTCCATCAAATCCCTCAAGCGAGATAGCTGCAATCATATCAGCCGAATCAGATAATCTCTTAGCGTTAATTACCGACCAAACAGCATAAGCACTCATAAATTGTGTGCCATTTAGAAGAGCAAGC